>JAYUZN010000734.1:0-7009 GCA_043751755.1 Bacteroidota bacterium
TGCATTTGGCTGTAAGCTTGTTGCATCTCATTATAAATACCCTGTTGCCAAGCGGTGTAAGCGTCTTCCGTTATTCGGGAGTATAGATAGAAACTTCCATCTAAACCTCCTACTCTTTTGTATCGATAATGGAAATTTATTACATTTGAGACGGCAGGAGAAATGAATTCATTTACTTGTATAGGCTGAGGTGAGTTACAGATACCACTACCACCGCAAAAATAATCATCTTCCCCTACGGATTGATTCGCAAAATGAAAATAGGAAACCACTCTTGAGTAGGTATTTCCCTTATAGTTTACTGTGAAACTCCCAATAATCTTATAGGCTTCATAATCTTGCTCTATTGTTTCGAAATGGACTACAGTGGTTTTGGTACTACTTTCAAATCCTAAGTCATTGTAAACCAAGTGAATACTTTTTATTTTTTCTTTTGCTATCCATTCCACATTTACCCCATAATAAGCGGCTGCATTATTGACCATATCTTCGTTTTCGCCCTTTATAAAACCCGAATTCGTTATCCCAAAATCGGCTAAGGTTTTAATAGGAGGCGGAGGAGTTTTTGGGTCTTCTCCTCCACCCGTTGCTATCACTTCTGTAGGGTGATAGGCTAGCATTTTCTTGAAAAACACTGCAGGTTCAGGCACCAAAAACTCAAACATTAGCCGTTTTCCATAGTTCACGAGGCGGTTTGTGTAAATCAAATCTACCCACCGGTAAATTCCCGTAACATGATGTTCGCTGCTTCGATTATCAAAACCATGTGTATTCCCTTCCTCAAATTCCTTGATGATTTTGGACGTGCGTTTGCTGCTATTTCGCTGAACAATACGCTCCAAAGCACGCCTTGTTACCTCTTCTGCGTAGGTTTTGGCTTCCGTATTGGACTGGGACGAAGAGTTGGACGTAGAAAAGTCTGCGTAGGCATTCGCACTTATTTCGGGACCTATCTCGGGCGGATATTGCCCAGAAACCCCAAAGGAACCCCCAAAATTTGCCGTTCTACTTTTTTCCAACACATTCGCCACCTCGCTGCTCATTTCGTTACGAGTAGTTGTAGTTGTGTCATTCAGGTTTTCGATTTCTGTTTCACGTGTCGTTTCCGTCACAAGTTCAGTACGAATCAAATTGCGCGTATTGCGTTCCTTGTATTCCTTCGCCATAATGTTCTCTATATGAGACACTTCGCCCGGCACATAGCAACAAACTTCCTGCTCCACCCGCCGAAAATCAGCAATTCCCAAGCGATTGACACCATGTAATTCGCCTCGGCACGAAGGACGCAACCATTTTTTTAGGCAAGCTAAGGCTTCTTGAGGGATCACAACTTTTATGTCTGACACCTGTTTTAAACCTGCTGCCAACAATGCCGCTTGATGTTGAACGATGTGGTCAGCCACCAACAGTTGAATACAAGCCTCTCTCACTCGTTTAGATTTGCGGCTCAATAACTGGTAAAATAACTGTTCAAACACTTGTGATGCTTTTAAGGGGCTTAAAGACAAAGCCGTGCTATCAAAACTTGGAAATAAGGAAATATCCTGTTTTTGGAATAACTCACAAGATAAATCATACAAATCTGAGTGAATCGCTTGGACTTGGGAATACTTTGTAAAGCCCCCAAAAGTTGCCAAATACACCGATAAAGGCACATTTGTTTCCCCCTCTCTGCCTATTGCTTCGCAAGTGAAAACCCTGCTACTGGCAATGTTAGGGTGAAAAACAAATCGCAAATTAAGTGCCAATTGGCTCACATGCTGCGCTGAGCGAACCGTCACAAAATTAAATAGGTCGTTTTTAATTGAAATAGGTACTGCCATAATTTTTTTATTGGTTATGATGAATTGAATATTTTTAAGTCATTGATTGTGAGTAACTTATTTTTTTACCATTGCCGAGAACGCCAAGTGCTAATGCAGGTGGGCGGCGCATTGGCTTTGAGCTTCGATTCGCCCACTTGTCATTAGCACCTATGTTATGCACCCTTATTTTATTTTTTTAACTACGCAGGAGGGTTGGCAAAAGGCGGCACACTGGCAAGAAGCGTGGGTTTTGCGGGCTGGTTGCCTGTGTGCCGCCTGTGCGGAGGGCTTAGGCAGTTTTAATCTGATAGGTAGATTTCTTCTTCTTTATTGGTAAGCATATCTAATTGATAGATACCACTCTTTATATTGAGTGTATCTCCTTTCCTTTCTTTTTCAACTTTTGTATATACTACCCTTTCATTTTTAAGGAAAGGGAAAAGGTAATTAATACTTTCACAACCTTTTTTTATAGTATCTATTGTTAATGTTTGACAATCTATTTTATAAATATTATTATCAGCATTAAATATTAAATATTTCTCATCTTCTGCCCAAGAAATTCTACCTTCATTAATAAAGCTATTATTGGGTATCAATAATTTTGAAACTTGTGTACTCCAATCATAAATTTGTAAACCCGAAAAACCATTTTTCATACTTTTCCCAAAAAAAGCTAATTTATATCCTCCATAACTCCATGCAGCACCATTTGTGACATATATAGTATCATTAAATGGTAGGTTAATCCCCAAATGAGTAATAAAGTTTAATTGCCCACTTGAAGTGTAGCTAATGATTTTTGTAACAGGATTCCAAGCAGGGAAAAAACCAACTTGGTTTGTTAATTGGGTTAAGCTGTCGCCATTCATTTTAATTTTCCATATAACATTGTATTGTCCCGTAAATACATTCCAGTCATTATCAATTTCTCCAGAAGGAATATTCGGTAAGTTGTGCGTAATTATGTTGTTTTTTTGGGTTTGTATATTGTAATAACATAGCTGAATATCATAGCTTTGATTGCTATTAGAATCATAAGGAACAACTTTAATATACGAGATACCTTCTTTGTAAAAAGAAGGATAACTATATGACTTATTAATGGAATAAATAAAACCTTGTACTGGTTCACTACCTATTTCTTTGCAATCATTTGCAGGTTTTAAGGGGGATTTGCATTTCTGACAACTCAACAAAAGCATAGAAGTAAGTATTGTATAGATTATATCTTTTTTCATGATGCATAAAAATAAGTTGAGGGGCTATTATAAATAATAGCCCCTCAACAATTAGTGGTTAATAATTATTTTTGAAGTTAGTGTTTCTTTTCCTGTGGTTATTTTTATCGCATAAACCCCATTCGATAAATCGCTCACAGATTGACTAACATTATTTGTACCCAATAAGGTAGGTAAGTTGTCTTTTTCTGCAACTAAACGACCTAAAACATCAAATATTTGCAGTTTAGCATCTCTACTTTCACCGCAATCATATTGTATGGTTATTACTTGATTCGCAGGGTTGGGATAGGCAAATATTTTCTCAGGCTCTTTTACCTCATCAATTGTTGTAACAGAATTATCTTTGAGATAAAGACTTATTGCTACTTTTGCGCTGTTGTGGTTCGTAGGAAAAGACACGTTGAAAGGATTCCACCAAACTAACTGCTTTTTGAGTTTGAAATCATAAAAGAAAGTTGTCCCATTTACAACACCTGTATTCCAGTTAGGTGTTCCCCAATCAACTTGAGTAAGCGGTTCACTAGGCAAAGAAAAAGGCGCATTATTTCCCCCTATAAAATCTCGCCATCCATTAGAGTTGCTATTCAACGCCCAGCCGTCTAATACAACTTGCCCTGGGGAAAGTGTTTGTCCAAAATTAATTTGGAAATCTACTTGCCAAACATCTACTTTATACTTTCCTTTGGGTAAAAGTTGGTTATTATAGGTAATATTGTGATTATTATCAAAAATAACATGGTTAGCAATTTGAGTATGAGCCGTTACAGTTGCATTATTTTGATTAAAATGCTTGATAATATATTGCGGAAATTGAATAGCTTTCATTGCCGCTCCTGCGTCTATTAATCCCCAACCCGTTTGGTCATCATAAGTAGTATTAGGCGGATTGTTACTTACATTTTTATCTTGTGCCGTTGCTTGAATTATATTATCAACATCTTCTGGAGCGAGGTGATTAGGCGCAGAATTACCAAGGTCGTCAATATAGCCCATCATGAGGGCAGCAAGACCTGAAGCATGTGGGGCTGCTCCACTTGTGCAGCCAAACTTCCAATATGCTGAAGTATTTATAGAGCTGAAAGCTGTAGTTCGAATTAAGTCAGAAGTAGCAGGGGCAATAACATCCATTCCACTACCAAAATTGCTTGGGCAGTTAGTGCCAGGACTCGTATTGCTGTTTGTCAGCCTTTCGCCATTTATTCCACAACCGCCAACACATAATACCCTATCTGGTGTATAAGTGGCAGGGAAACGAGGAATATCTACCCCAAGATTTCCCCTTGAAGCGACAACTAACACATTATTTTGATAAGCAAATTCTACCGCCTCCCATAAACTTCTTGCCCCATTTTCGTCTCCCCATGAATTATTTAAAATATGGACACCGAAACCAGATGAAGATGCTCCCTCTATTATGGCAGCTGCACACTGGGCGATAGTTTGATGTGCATCATCAAAGACTTCTAAGCTGATAAGGGTACAGCCAGAGTTTCTTAAGGAAGGATTAGGATTTGACATATCCCCTCCCGCAATTCCTGCTACCCCCAAATTATTATTCGACAAAGCACCTATTACTCCTGCACACTGTGTTTCATGCCTGCTAGTGGGTAGCAGTGTTCCTAATGGAGCATTAAAGATAAAGCTAAATCCATCAGAAACCTTGGATTCTGCCATAGAACTTGCCTCAACCCCTGATGTATTTACTTTGTTAAAATCTTCGTGTCTCCAATAAATTCTATGTCCAACTACTCCAACCTTAATATTAGGGTTTCCTCTTGCATAATCCCAAGCCTCTTCCATATTAATATCAGCATCTGAAAAGTCTGTAGGCGTAAATACAGGGTGTAATCCCGCTTGTGCAACCCCATTATATAAGAAGTCGTCAGGTACAAAATCACTTTCTACAATAAAATTTGGTTCTGCATAAGCAATAACCACTAAATTCATTAGGCTATCTGCCATTTCAGGTTCGGAGGAGATGCTTCTTTGCTGTGGCAGTTCCAACAAAAGCGTAGCCCAGAAATTAGGCATACGAACGGTATCGCCAAGGCGAGAAATAGAAATTGTATCAAAAATAGTAAGCCTTTTATGTATTTTGGAAACAATGGCTTCTTCCAGATTGGAAATGCCTAACTTTATCTCCATAGAATCAATTACGTCAGGATGAATGAAATCTCCAGCTTTACCAAAAACATTGTCGATTGTTTGAAATTTTTGGGTATAAAGTGCCGATGAGTCGAATCGAATAATAAGCTCATCTTTCATGTACAAAGGCTTTCCGATTGTGTCATATACTACAGATTGAGGACTTTTGTGTAGCGTAAATTTGCTTAAAAGATATTTATCTGTTCCATTGTTATTGTATTTACCTGTTATATAAACACTGCCCCCTGCTGCTGTCTTAATATCTATTGCCGCATCCATTCCCGAATTTCCATACATATTATACCATTCTATTCCGCCATTTGAGTTATAACAAAGATTGATAAAATCTGTGTTATTTCCATTTTCTATATCTCCTGTAACATAGATATTCCCTTGATTATCAACGGCTATATCTTTTCCTTCTGCGTTTTGAATCCCCTCTGCCGAATAAGTTTTTGTCCAAATAGCTGCCCCATTCGAGTTATATTTAATGATAATTACATCTCTGTCTCCTGCTGTATTTGTTGTATAACCTGTTAGAATTACGTTTCCACTACCATCTATACAAATGGATTGCCCTACATCTTCTAAGCCCACATTATCATACGTTTTTGCCCATTGAAACACAAAACCTGCGTTCAATTTTATTGTGCGAATATCAATATTATTTCCACTTTGTACTTTTCCTGTAATATAAATATTTCCAGAAGCATCTCTCTCCATAGAAAGCGGATTATCTAAGCCTTGACCTGCCACATTTTGGCGGTTCATATTCGTTTGTGAGCCATATTTGTCGTATTCAAGGGTAAAATAATCGTAATTATTATTCGTACTTGCGCTTGCTCCCGTTACGATAACATTTTCATTTGCATCTGTTTTTACCCCTATTGCTGCATCATGCAAACCTGTATAATCATACGTTGCACCCCAAAGTTCTGTGCCGTTTGCATCATATTTGACGGTTGCATAATCCGATTGAGAGCTTACATCAAAACTGGAACCTGTTACTATCACATTTCCAGAAATATCTAAGGTAATCGCAAGAGGAATATCGTATAAATTTGAATTTCCATCATAAGTGCTTGCCCAAATCACATTTCCGCTTATGTCTAATTGCAAGGTAAGAAAATCAAAAAGTAAGTTCGCACCAGATGTTGCTCCTGTTACAAACAGATTTCCATTCACATCTCCCGTAATTGCTGTTGCATAGTTCTTTACATTTCCATTGTGCTGATAGGTTTGTTGCCAGATTTGAATTCCATGTTTATCATATTTGGTAACCAAAAGTGCCGTTTGTCCGAGTGCTATAATGGTATTTCCCGCAATCGTAACATTCCCAGATGGGTCAATATGGGTCGCACTCCAATTAACTGTAGTGTCGGGAATCCCTATTAGCCTTTCCCATTCTTTGTTTACAAGCATTTGTGCTTGCACATTGCCCAATAGCAGCAAAAAGGCGGCTATTCCGAAGATTTGATGAAAAATTGCCTGTTTCATACACTTAAATTTGTTTGTAAAAGTAAAAAAATATTGTGAATTTTCAAAATTACAATTCTGTGGGGTGGGTGGGCGGGTTTTTCTAAGTCCTGCTTTACCACTCCTGCGTGCGGCTGCAAAAAAACAACGGATGCGGAGCGTGGATTCTGTGCGCTGCGCATTGGTTGTTTTTTGTGCGGCTGGGGATACGCTAAGTTTGTCAAGTTTAGTTTATCCCGCCATGGTGCATAACGCCAAGTGCTAATGCAGGTGGGCGGCGCATAGGCTTTGAGCTTAGATTCGCCCACTTGTCATTAGCACCTATGTTCCCTGCCTTTA
>JAYUZN010000735.1:0-2640 GCA_043751755.1 Bacteroidota bacterium
CCTTTTTTCCAAGAAAAAATAAGGATAGCAGTTCCTGCACATAACAATCCACCATAAAAAGTCAATCCATCAAAAGAAGTGAGAGATTCCATGGGATGTAGTAAAAATTCGTCCCAATGCTCGATATTATGAAACAATTTTGCGCCTGCAATGCCAAAAATAAAAGCCATAGTGAACATTGTACCAGACTCCTCTACGACAGTACTAACAATTCTTTTTTCAAATTTTTCAGGCTCTTTTGCTTTTTGTTGATAGATATAAAAATGGTAGCCGCCGCCTATTGCTGCTGCAATCATTCCCCATAATATAGAGCCTTCTGAAATAGGAGAAAATAGGAGTTGAGGCGACTCGCCATACTTTGCCCAGTCTTCTATAAATAAGCCCAACTTATAACCTACTACAAAGTAAATCAAGAAGTTAAGCGGAATTTCCCAGATAGGCATAGGTCCCGAAATGCGCACCTCTTGCTCCTTTTTGCCAAAAATTCCATTGACAGTGAAGCGCACATATTCCTTATTTATGACCGCAAAAGCCGCAAGAAAGGCAAGTGCCACAAAAAAGCCGAAACTTTGTACAGGCAGCACGATTTGTGTGCCAAGAATATCATTAATAAAATCCGAAATTTTAGGATACATTTTCAGTGAGCAGTTAAACAGTTAGCAGTTAGCAGTGAACAGTTAGCAGTTAGCAGTCGCTTTTATCTGCGAAATCTGCTTTCATCTGCGAAAATCTGCGCGACAAAGGTACTGTTTTTTCTGAAAATAGACACAAAAAGGTGGAAAAACAAATTTCTCTCTTTATTTATAAAAAAAAGAAGCCACATATTTGGAGAATAAAAAAAAGCCTCGTACATTTGTGCAAACTTTCAGAAACTTTTGAAACATCATGACAGCTACAACATTTCATGGGTTGATTTCCCTCAATTACAAATCGCTCAAGCCTGCTGCACTCCGTTTGACACGCAACAATGAAGAAGCAAACGACTTGATTCAAGAGACGATATTGAAAGCCTTGCGCAATATGGAAAAATTCAATGAAGGCACAAATTTCAAAGCGTGGCTTTATACCATTATGCGCAACACTTTTATAACACAATATCATCGCATCATAAAACGCAACACTTTTGTAGATACTACGGAAGATATGCGCTATCTACAGTCAGGTGTTAGTAGCCTTGACGACAATCATGGCGAACAAAAACTCATGGCAGATGAGGTAAGGAAAGAAATTTATGCCCTTCCCGAAGCTTATTCTTATCCTTTTATGATGTATTTTACAGGATACAAGTATCAAGAAATCGCCGAAGATATGCACATTCCGCTTGGAACAGTAAAAAATAGGATTCACGTTGCAAGGAAATTGTTGCAAGGGAGAGTCGAAAGACTGAACTAAGGGCATGTTCACATATAGTTCATTTAGGTAACAATATTAGGGTTTGGTAAATCAATTCAGGGTAAATAGCGTGTCGCACTTTTCAAAAGCGCGCCACGCTATTTAACTATAATAAATACAGTAAGTACGAGTTAGGAATTATCTAAATATATTGGGGGCTACCTGTAGCTTAGGCTTTAGCCTGAGCATCTCAAAATTTGCCGTTTCTGCATAACGCAAGCTACGCATACCGCAAATTTATCTGTTTAGTTTATTTCTCACTCATACTTATGTCGTTTATCAAATCCTTTTTTTTAAGCGCATATCTCCCCCAACATGATTATGTACTTTTTACAATATCAATATTTTTTTATAAATAATAAGATTTTATATATTATTGAATATCAATATATTATATAATTTTTAATAATTAATCTGACAAAAATATTGTATTTTTTACAATAAGTTTTTGTGGTTCAAAAAAAAACTTTACATTTGTCAAGTTCTTTTCTATCAATTTATTCTATTATGCTACATTTTACCAAATTACTCGTTTCATTACTTGCCATTTTTCCAATTAGTGCATCTTTTGCGCAGTTATCTCTGCCCATTACGTTTGATGACACAAATGTAACCTACTCGCTCACCGATTTTGACGGAGGGACGACTACCTTGATGGCGAATCCTTTTTCGGGAGGACTCAATACAACGCCAAAAGTCGTGCAAATGGTCAAAATTGCTGGGCAGCCTTGGGGAGGAACTTCCTTAACTTTGAACGCTCCTTTGGATTTTTCTACGAATAATACCTTTAAAATGAAGGTGTACTCGTCGCGCGTAGGCTGTCCTGTGTTGTTTAAATTGGAGCAGCCAGGGGTTACTTCTGTAGAAAGAACCGCCTTGACAACTGTTGCAAATCAATGGGAGGAATTGTCGTGGGATTTTTCAGGTTCTGCTTCTAACGCCTTTACCGTATTGACTTTTATCTATGATTTGGGCGTAATGGGAGATGGAAGTAGCAATTTCACCTTCTATCAAGATGAGATTCAATTCATTTCCAATGGGAGTGTTTTGAGCCAAATAGATTTGAGCGTTACTTTTGAAAGTCCTTCCGTAAATTACACGCTCACCGATTTTGGCGGAAACTATACGGCTTTGGGTGCAGACCCTACAAACCCCAATAATACGGTCGCCATTACCGCAAAAAACATAGGGGCAGAGACTTGGGCAGGAACAACGATTGGTACACCCGCAGGCTTTGCAAATGTGATT
>JAYUZN010000736.1:0-4057 GCA_043751755.1 Bacteroidota bacterium
TTCTTTTGTAGCAAAAAGAATAAGTTGCAAAGAATCTGCGTGAGCTGGGTTTTGATATTTTTTATTTTCCCAATACCCCATTTCCGCCTGCAAATCGCTCAACTGATGCAGCAAAGAATCGGGAACCCCTGCCATTTGCGAACCTTTGAGCGACTGCAAAGACTCTTGCAACAAAGTCGCTTTATTTCTTTCGGCAAACAAAAAGGCTTTTTCCAAATATTGCTCGGCTTTTGTCTGCTGATGCAAGGCAATCGCAGTGCGAATACTATGCTCATACACAGGCAAAAGCTCGCCCATCAAAGAGAGTTTTGCATTCGTAGATTGATAATTGAGGCGAATCGTATCTATCAAAGATTGGGCTAATTCGTAGGTAGAAAGAGCAAGTTTTAACTCATTAAGTTGCTTATTTTCAATGGATTGTGTATATAAAAAATCGGCTTTTGCAGTCAAGGCTTGCAGCAAATGTTGGGGGGAAATGATGCCCGTCAAAGGCGGATTTTCGCTTATTTTTTCCGCTTTGAAATCATATAAAACGGCTTGAATCGCTTTTTGATGACAGGCAAGCACCGCAGAATCCTTGCCTTCTTGCTTATACAAATCCGCCCAAGTCTCCCACAATTCCGAAGCCTCAAAACCTTGTGTACGTTCATTTTTTGCCAAAGCTGCATAGCCTTCCTGCAAATATTTTTCTGCAGCAGTGTACTTTTTTTGCTTTGCCAAAGCTGCCCCCTGCCAATGCAAAGCCATCGGAAAAGACACTTCTGTTTCGGGCATAGCATTTTCTGATAGGGCTTTTTGCGTAAAAATGGCAGCAGAATCATATTTTTGCGCAAAAAAATGAATAATTCCCATGTTCAAATACGCAACCGCTATCTCAAAATGTGCCTGTTTTGCCTCATATTCCTGCAAAGCCTGTCGCATCCCTTGCAAAGCCGCAGGATATTTTTTCTCGTCCATATAAGCAAGTGCCATGTCATTATAAACGTTCAAGCGCAAATACGGGTCAATTACAGAAGCGGCTACGGCATGTTGTTGTTGCAAAGCGATTGCTTTTTGAAAATACTCCAATGCCAAAACGGTTTCGCCTTGATTGCGCAAAATATTGCCCATAAAGCGATACATTGCGACTAATTGTGGAATATTTTGCTGTTTTTCAGCCACTTCTACGCCTTGTTTTAGCACGTCAAGGGTAGAAACCAATTTCACCTGTCGCCACTTTGCCAATGCCAAATTGAGGTAAGCATCTCCAATATTTTTATAATTAGGATAGTTTTTTTGCAAAACAGACAAGGCTTTTTGATAGTATTTTTCTGCCTCCACGTCATTGTGTTTCGGCAAATTGACATATCCCAAAAAATTGTAAATGGCAAACTGCGACATAGCTTGTGGATTTGGCAACTTATTATACTCATTTTCAGCCTGTTGAAACAAAATATTGGCACTATCTGTTTTGTTATCATAGACAAAAGACAGTCCTGTATTCAGCAAACTCCTATGCAATTCTTCGTTTTGAAGGGAAGGAAGTTTTTTATTTTGTGCCAAAGACAAGGCAAAAAAATGTCTTGCACTGTCGTTTTTGATGCGCATATAGGCAAGTCCTTTGTTGTTGAGGTGCTGCACATAACATAACGAAAATGCGCCTTTTGTTTGCGAAAGGTAGTTTTGCGTAGAATCTATATATTGTTTAAAATCAGGCTTTTGTTTAAAATATAAAATGCGGGCTTGCAAATTCCAGCGTTCTGCTCTGGATAAAGAGGGCTTTTTTTCCAATAAAGCAAGGGCTTTTTCATTGTAAACTTTGGCAGAATCTAATTCTTTGACCAAAAAAAAGCTATCTGCAAGGGCTGCAAAGCCTTGATTTTGAGGCTGTAATGCGCCTTGTTCTGGGGTTTTTGGCTGACAAGCCACCCAAAACAAGATGCTTACAAATGTAAATATAAAAAGGTGTAGTTGTTTTTTCAAATATTAGTTTGGTTGTAATAAGTCTGCTAAGATGTCATGTTGATACAAGCAACTCAGTAAAGCATATTTTAAAAATTGTTGGTCTAATAATCTATCATCATCAAAACAATCCAATTTATCGATTACATATTGATTAAGTTCTTTTCCACTTTTTTGGTAATCTTTTCGCCAACTTCTTGTCCATCGTTCAAACTTTTTACATGTCCATGAGGCATACCTGTTTTCAATATCAAATACCCAATTCCATGTATTTACTTGATGTTCGTAACCTGCTACATTTACTTGGATTGCAAATTCGCTTTTACTTATGTGAGAGGCATCAAAAGTACGTATATTGGCAATATCAATCATTACCTCAACTGATGGGTGATTTATTGCTAAGGGATAAAAGACATGTCTTCGCTGCTGAGTCTCTATGTTAAATAAAATATCCTTCGTTTTTTTTTCATCACTATTACATTCATGGCAAATTGGAAACAAATTGTTTGCCTTAATGCTCACAAAAGGGTATATGCTTTTGGGTAGGTAATGGTCAAAAGCATCTCTCCCCTGCTCATACTCCGACTTTAGGTCATGCAACCCACAAAAAGGGCAAACTTTCATCTCACTTTCCCTAATAATTGTGTCAAAATAGCTTTTAAAGCTTTCATAATTATCCGTATAAGCCGTTGTTTTTCTCAAATTATCATACAAATAATTGCATATACCATTTTTTAGGATATTTCTTATGTCTGCGGGCAAATCTTCATATTTGATAGGGTTTCCGTGTCCATCGCACAAATTTTGTATTTGCGTATTTTCTTCAAAAGCTTGTTTTAGTTGGTTTCTTACCTCAATTTTGTTTTGAGCGTTTCTGCAATAATCATGTATTTTTATAAGACAGCTTTTAAAACCATGATTTTGTCTTATGATACTTTTAAGTGTCTCATCTTGAATCCAATTTATGTTAAATTCGGCATCTTGATTACACCAAATACCTACAATTTCCTCCAAATGCTGATGCAGCCATTCCAAAGGAAATGGCTTAGTCTCATTATTTCTATTTACAGGCGTTTTATGAATTATCTGAAAAGATTGGTGCATGATTTATACTTTTTTGAGGGCTTAATAAGAATTTGCGCTGCCTGTTCAGATATTCTAATAGCATATTTCGCTCAATAGAATCGCTGTGTTGAATAATTTTGGATTTAAGTTTATCTATCTCTATCATTTTGCATTCTTCGCTTTGTGTTCCGTCAAGTAGCGTTTTTAATTCTTTATGCCATTTTTTTAGTTCCGCATTTGCCATTTCCGAAATACTTTCTTCTTTTTCAAAGGCTTCATACAGTAGCGTTTCAAAAGGGCTTCCATACGTATTTATCTCCAGCGTTTTGGCACTCAAATCGCCTTTTTCAAACTTAAACACGTTTTCTGTTCTGCAATCCGAAACCACAAAAGGCGAATGTGTAGTAAGCACAAACATTTGCTGATTGCGTTGCTCTTGCTGCACTTGGGCAATTTGGTTAAAAGTACTTACCAATTTGGAACGCCATTGTGGATTGAAATGTGTCTCTGGCTCGTCTAAAATAAACAAAGTATTGGGTTCATTCATCAGCAAAACCGTTCCCATAATGTGCAAAAATTGATGTTCGCCGTCCGATAAGCCCCTGTAATCTACGATGCTATTATCCGTTTTCAGGATTTTGATTTCTTCTATGCCAAAAATAAGTTCGTCTTGCGCTTTTTTGGGCAAATAGGCAACTATATCAAAATCTCTATCGCTGCTTTGAACTTCGCGAATTTGCTTGTCCGACAAGGCATGAATATTCAGCATATTGAGTTGATAAAACACCTCAAACAATGATTTGGCATCTCCAAAAAAATGCGCAAAGGCTTGTTTGGTCGCAGGCGTTACATAATAGTCTAATTGTAAGACATCTACAGTATATTTGCAGGTATATTCCTTGATTTCCCCCTCCACTATTTTTTCAAAAACTCGTATCTTTTGTTTTTTTTCACTATGATAAGTCGTTGCACATTGCTGCAAACAATCAATATATTGACTGAGCGGCTCGTCTAATGCTTGCACATTGGCTACAGAATCTAAATTGATGAG
>JAYUZN010000737.1:0-1925 GCA_043751755.1 Bacteroidota bacterium
CGAAGATTTGCTGTCATCTGCGCCATATTGTGATACAGCAAGCCCTATTCGCAAGCCCAAACCTTTGTAAAAATTCCATTTATATTGCGCAGAAATCGCTGGACGTAAGTCCGTCAACTTTTGCTGCATATCGCCCATATAATACATAGAGCCTATGCCTACGCTTACAGAAGTGTTTTTTTGGGCAGAAACGGAAATACTTACTGCGAAACCCAATAATAATAAATTGATTTTTTGCATAAAAATGGAATATCTTTATCTGCGCTATCTGCTATCATCTGCGCCTATCTGCGTGAAACTCACAATAGTTGTACCAATCTTTTATACGTTTCCAAATATTTGCGTAAACGTATAACCTCTTTTTCCGCAATTTCGTTCAGTCTGCGAATGTCCATATTATCTATCAAATCATTGATTTTGATACGAATAGCTACAGGATGTTGCACCACTCGGTCAATATAATCCGTATAAGATTCATTTTTTTGGTGGGTCAAATAATTGAGAATACGTAATATTTCCGCAGAAAAACCTTCTTTTTCCAATGCTTCAAAAGTCCAATCTGTGTCTTCGACAAGGTCATGCAAAACGCCACATATTTTCTCTGTTTCCGTTTGCCCTTTTTCCATTACCCTCAAAACATGCGTAAGATAGGGCATTCCTGCCTTGTCTTTTTGCGTTTTGTGTGCTTCCGTTGCGATAGATATTGCTCGTATGAGGCTTGCCATCAGTTATTGTTGTTTAAAATAAGTTGTTTGGCTCAGGCTAAAGCCTAAGCTACTTCATTTTCTGCCTAATCTTCGCTATCAACTCCTCTGCTTTTTGCTTTTCGGCGGCATCTAAGGCGAGGGTTTTTGCCTTTTCCGCAAATTTCAATGCATTGTTAAGGTCGTTTTTTCTCATTTTTACATAACCATACACATAGTTAGGATACATAGAAAACGCCTCTAATTCCACTGCTTTTTTTGCCCATTCCTCTGCATTTGTCCATAAAGGCGAAACAGGGCGAAAGTTTTGGATAACTTCCATTGCAAGGTCGGCATAAATGCTGGCTGTTTTGTGCTTTTCAAGCAACTCTTTTGCTGCCACAAGATAGGCTTCTTCCTTCTTTTGGGCAGCAAAAAGCGTCATATCGGCTTGCAAAAAATAATATTCTTGCGAAAATTTCATTTCCTTAAACTGCTGTAAAGCAATCAGATAGTAGTTTTTATAGTTTTCCCAATTTATCTCATTCGGTCTTTTGAGAACCGCATTTTTGTAGGCATACAAATTGCCATAAATATAGGCTTTCAATTTTTCTTGTTGCGCAGGGAATTCGCTTGCATGATGGAGCAAATATTGGTATTCGGGCAATTCTACGGCAGTGAGATAGGTCTCAATTAATTCCCATTTTGGGCTTTTTGTCCATTCATGGGAGGGGAATTGCGCCAAAAAACGCTGCACAACATGCGTTATCGAGTCCTTAAAATCAAGGTGTTTTGGGATAGTTTCTATATATTTTTGGAGCAAAAAAGCATCTTTGGGTTTTGTGTCATAATTGTATTTTTCCTCAAAATATTGAATGGCATTTTTCGCCTGTTTGAGCAAAAAGGGCGCATCTACATAACTCGTATAACTCCACAATTCTTGTCCATTTTGATTCAAAATAAGCAAATGTGGGTAGGTAGGCACTTTGTAATACTTTACCCATTCGGGCTGTTTGTCGGCATCTATATGTATGGAAATGAAGTGTTTATTAAAAAAACTCCCCACAGAATCGTCTTTAAATGTGCCTTGTTCCAACATCTGGCAAGGACGACACCAAGTTGCGCCAAAATCTATGAATACAAATTTCTGGCTACTTTTGGCAGCAGAAATGGCTTCTAAGGGCGTTTTTTCCACAAAAAGAATAGGCTGTGCGAAGAGAAGGCAAGGCAATAAGCCTAAGA
>JAYUZN010000738.1:0-1603 GCA_043751755.1 Bacteroidota bacterium
TTGTGCGACAAAAATGGTTATCAAAATGTTTTTCAACTCATTTATAAATGCGCCGCCAATCTGCTGCATTTGGCTCAAACTTAGGGATTGCAGGTTGATTTGAAACAAAGCCGCCTGCACCCGTTCCCATTCCCAACGCTTTTGACGTTCTATGTTATTGAGTTTTATTTCTTGGATTCCATAAATTAATTGCAGCAATTTGTTGCGCTCTGCAGCATGTCTTGCAAAGGATTTTGCATCCAACTCTCGCCGCCTTTTGAGAAATATAAACGTCCATAACACATAGATAAAACTCGCAACTGCAAAAATACCAAAGACTTGAACATTGTAAATAAGCAAGACAATGGAAAAAATAAAGGCATGAATGAGGGCAAAAAAAGTATCTAAAATGGTATGTGTCAAAAACTGCTCTATGCGGTGATGGTCGCCTATGCGCTGCAAAATATCCCCTGTCATTTTGCTATCAAAAAAGCCCAAAGGCAGGCGCAGGAGTTTTGCCAAAAAATCGGAAATAATCGAAATATTGATGCGACTGCCTATGTGCAGCAGGAGTTTTGCCCGCAACAATTCTACGATTTTGCTGGAACTAAACAAGACCAACTGCGCTATCAGCACCAAATATACAAAGTGCATATTTTGCGTGCCAATGCCCACATCTACAAGCGATTGCGTGAGAAAAGGAAACAATAATTGTAACAAACTCACGGTTACCAAGCCCAATACAAGCTGGAAAAAATGCTTGCGATATTTGGCAATATAGGGCAACAAATAGCGAAAACCCGCCCTACTCACGCTTTCTTCGTCCTGCCGTTCAAATTCGGGACCCGGCTCAAGCATCAGCAAAATACCTACCTTTTCTGTGCCATTTGTATCAGAAGCCCAATGCTCCAAAAACTCTTTTTCGCTCCACTTCATCAAGCCATGCGAAGGGTCAGCCACAAATACCTGCCCCCTTGCGACCTTATATACCACCACAAAATGATTCTGCTGCCAATGCGCCACACAAGGAAAAATAGCATCTTGTTTCAACTGCGCCCAAGTCGCCTTCACGCCCAAAGTCCGAAATCCCATTGCCTCCGCCGACCTGCTTATCGCCAACAAAGACACGCCTTCCCGCGACAAATACATCTGCTCTCGCAAAGCCACAAGCGAAATGCTGCGCCCATAATGCTTTGCTATCATGCGCAAGCAAGTAGGACCGCAATCCATCGCATCAGGCTGCTTGTAGAAAGGAAAGGACATCTTTAAGTTGAAAGTGAATAGTTGAAAGTTGAAAGTTGAAAGTTGAAAGTTGAAAGTTGAGAATTGAAAATGGCAAAATTCAGCTTATCTTTCGGGATAGCTGCCGCAAGCGTCCGCTTGTGGCAGTTTCTTGAAGCGTCCGCTTCCATACTCGGAAGCAGACGCTTCAAGAAAGGAGGTACAAGCGGACGCTTGCACCAGCAACACAAAGTTAATATAAGTTTGTCATAATGAATAAGATATATCGAAAATACAGGTAAATAAAAACTCATTCCAACTCCTTCATAGCGATTTTACTCCCATCATCATTCCACGAAACGCGCACCCTTTTGCGGGTAGCATTGTCCCACGAACTCAGGCG
>JAYUZN010000739.1:0-1847 GCA_043751755.1 Bacteroidota bacterium
TTTTTGACCAAATTTAACATAGAAATTCCGAAGGCAAAGGAGGTAGAATATTTTGAAAAATTCATTGCACAGGTCTTAGAAAAATACGAAGTTCGTCCCAAAGGCTTTGAAATTGTGGACATTAACACGATTCCTGTGTTTGAATTGCATATAAAATATAGCGAATCTGCGGGCTTTTCGTTTGAAAAAAAGGTAGTTTATGGCAATTTTTCTTGGGACTTTCGCGAAGATGCGAAGGAATTGCCCTTAAAAGTTTTTTTTGAGAAAAAAGGAGATTATTTCAAATTTTATCGCGTTCATCGCAAAATGGCGGCAGAAAATTTGCGCAAAAAATTCCTTGCTGAAATTGTCCCAAATCCTGAAAGTTTTTTGGCATGGGAAAATATCCCGAAAGACAAAGGCTTGAACTGGCTGGCTATCAATGCAGTAGCTTTGCAAGAAATGGATTTTTTGATTGTGCAAACCACGCATGATTTTCAGTTTCATTTGGGAGAACCTACTTTAGAGATTAACACTTATACTGACGGCGATTGGTTTGATATTCAGGCAATTGTAACGATAGGGAAATACAAAATCCCTTTTATTCAGTTCAAAAATCATATTTTGCGCCACCAAAAAGAATATGCCTTGCCTGACGGGACTTTTGCTATTTTGCCCGAAACATGGTTTACGAATTACAGGCATTTGATGGAAGTAGCCAAAAAAGAAGGACATAACATTAGGATTCGCAATTATCAGATTCCTCTTTTGCCTGTAGAGGAAAAAACAGCAAAAACAGCAACTTTACTGCCTTTTGACCAAATACCTGCGGTTGCTTGTCCCCAAAATCTTAGGGCAGAACTCCGTCATTATCAGCAAAAAGGCTATGAATGGCTATGTTATATGAAAGAAAATAAAGCAGGAATCATTTTGGCAGATGATATGGGCTTAGGTAAAACCTTGCAAACCATTGCTTTACTCTTGAAAGAAAAGCAAAATGGCATAAAAACCCCGTCTTTGATTGTGATGCCTACTTCTTTGGTTTTTAACTGGGCAAATGAGTTGCGAAAGTTTGCCCCTGACCTGCGTAGTATGACGCATACAGGCGCAAATCGTAGCAAAACCCCTTCCGCTTTTAGCTTTTTTGATGTGATTTTGACGACTTATGGCACGATGCGGATAGACATTGAGATGCTCAAAACCTTTCCTTTCCATTATGTTATTTTAGATGAAAGTCAATCTATTAAAAACCCTGATGCCAAGATTTCGCAAGCCGTAAAGCAGCTTATTTCGCAGCATCGCCTTTCGCTTACAGGCACACCTCTCGAAAATTCGGTCATAGATATTTGGTCGCAAATGGAGTTTTTGAATCCAGGTTTGTTGGGAAATGAGGCTTTTTTCAAGCAGTTTTATCAAATTCCTATCGAAAAAGAGCGTTCTAACAAACAAGCTACACAACTTCGCAGCATTATTCAGCCCTATATTTTGCGCAGAAAAAAACAGGAAGTAGCTACGGATTTGCCGCCCAAAATTGAGAACATTCATTACTGCGAAATGACGGAAAAACAGCAGGAATTATATAGTAAAACCCGAGATACCTATAGAAATTATTTGTTGGAATTGATACAAGAAGGAACCTTAAAGAAAAATAAGCTCAATATTTTGGCAGGTTTGCAAAAAATAAGGCAGATTGCTATACACCCGCGTATGATTGATGCGGAAATAAGCATAGCAGAGTCGGGAAAATATGCGGAAGTGAAGGAGAAGTTGGCAGAAATTCTGCTTACGGACTCCAAAGTATTGATTTTTTCGCAGTTTGTACGCATGTTGAGCATCTTAGAGAGCGATTTGAAGGCATCTGCTACGCC
>JAYUZN010000740.1:0-17930 GCA_043751755.1 Bacteroidota bacterium
TATAAACTGACAACGGCGTATTTTTCATTGTATCTGCTACCGACAAAGCCGCTAATAAAATTTCATATTGCCAATCTTGGGCAAAAACGGATTAAATAAAAAAATCATTTTAACATAAAAATGGGGTTAAATAAAAAAATCATCGGCTTTTTGGTACTTGGCATTGCTTGTGTAATTTGGGTAATAACGCCTCTGATAGGCTTTTTTAATCTTACCCGTAAGCAAATAACAATTTCTGTCCCAATACTTATCCTCTTGGGCGAAGTACTTTTTTTAATAGCGATTGCATTTTTGGGCAAAGAATATTGGATAAAAATAAAGGTTGTTATGAAGGCTAAATGGCAAGAATTTAAAAAAAATAACTTCTTGTAATACATAGAAACAAAAATTAAATAACTTAACATTTTTCTCACCACTAAGGCACGAAGAAACACGAAGCAATATCGTAAAAGAAGGCATCTAAGCTACGCTTTTTCTTTCTTAGTTTCCTTTGTGCCTTAGTGGTAAATTATGATTTTATTCTTTTCGTGTTCCATAGCCAAATTTTCGTACCTTTGTTTTTCAAAATAAACATACTATATGTCAAATTTTAGAGATTGGGAGCTGCCAAAGTTACTATACCTTGAGCGGGGTAAATTTATCCCGTTTTAAGGATAATTTCGGGAAGTTTCCCCCTTTTATAACCAACTTATTTCCCAACTTTTCGTAAAAGGAGTGTTATTCGTATAAGGCTAACTATAAAGCATATACCTCGTTAAACTTTCACTTTTCTACTTTTTTAAGAATTATCAATATGACAAACGGTAAATTTATCGCCTTTTTCGTTTTATCGCTTGTATGTTCTGTTGCTACATGGGCGCAAAAAGTAACCATTCTCGACCACAAAGACCGTCTTCGCATAACGCCCGTTTCTGTGCTTAATTCTGCCTATCGCGAAACCAATCTCTCCATCACGCCCGATGGAAAATTCATGTATTTTATGACTGTGCGCGGACAGCAGCCTTGGTCGAACCAATATATGGAATATCAGGGCAAACCCATTTTTGATGGAGATATTTGGTTTGCCAAAAAAGGCAGCGCAAATACTTGGCAAAAACCCACCTGTCTGCCGTATGGCATCAATACGGCAAGTGGCGAAGATGAGCCGAGCGTTTCTCCAGACGGGGCTTCCGTAGTATTTCAAAGTTGGAAAACCTTTTGGCAGGTCGAAGATGGACCTTATTACATATCGCGGCTCAATGGCTCAAGTTGGGGCTCTCCCAAAGGACTTGGCGGCGGAATTACGCAGTTTTTTTTGGAAACAGGCTTCAATGCCACCGATGGCATGGCACTTTCTCCCGACCAAAAAACCTTTATCGTAGCTTGTGGTCCCGACTATGACGGCAAAATGGACTTGTATATGAGCAAAAAGAAAGGCGCAACGTGGTCATATCTCAAACGTTTGCCTATCAGCACTTCCGGAGATGAGCGTTCTGTATTCATTGCAGGAGATGGCAGAACCATTTACTTTGCCTCTACAGGCTACGGCGGTTTGGGCGGTTTAGACATTTTCAAGGTAGAAATGCGTTCTGACGGCACTTTTGGCGAAGTTATCAACATTGGCGCGCCCTTCAATACTGCGAAAGATGACTATGGTTTTATCCTTACAGCTGACGGAAAAGAAGCTTATTTTATTCGAGATGGCGACATTTATTTTGCCGATTTGAGCGAAGCAGACAGCAGAATTAAGCCCATCATGGAAATCGCCTTTTCGGGCGTAGTCAAAGATGAGAAAACGGGCAAAGCCATTCCACAAGCCAAAGTTGTGATAACAGATGAGAAAACGAAAAAGGTAATTAAGACCTTAACCTCTAATAACATGGGCAAGTTTTCGGCTTCTTTACCCAATGAAACAAAATCTTATAACATTACCGTAAAGGCAAAAGACTATACAGAAGATGCCAAAAAATTAGAAACAGCAAAGTCTGAAGCAGAGCAAAGTTACAAGGCAAATTTTGAGCTTGGCAAACCCGAAATAGCCGAAAAACCGCCGGTACAAGTCGTTGTTATTCCAGAGCCTGTAGTGCCAGAAGAGCCTGTATATATAAAGCCCCACTATGATATAGAGAAGGTTACGCCTCCCGCAGCTCCTTATTTGTCCTTCAATAGCAATCCACAAGCCGTAACTTTTGACCCTTTGAAAACGAAAGAAGACCCTTTTTCGTTTCAAGGATACGCCACCAATCACCTCATTTTACTCTTAGACGTTTCGGGGTCTATGGCAGCGCGCGACCGTTTGCCCATGTTGCGCAAGTCTTTTCAACAACTGTTGCAATATATGCGCCCAGAAGACAGGGTTACGATTATTGCTTATTCAGGCGGAGTTTCCGTTTTGGCAGAAAATCTTTCCGCAGATAGAAAAGATGACATCATAAAAGCCCTCAAACAGCTTACGCCGGGCGGCACGACGAAAGTGAAACAAGGCGTAAAAAAGGCGTATGAATTGGCAAAAGATTATTATATAAAGGGCGGCAACAATCGGATAATTATGGCGACAGATGGCGATTTTGACGTAAATGACGCAAATAGTTATGCCACCAAAATTTCCAATGAAAATATATTTTTCTCGGTCTTTGGTTTTGGAAAAATGACCGAGAAGAAAAAGGACGAATTAGCAAGGCTGGCAAACAAGGGCAATGGCAATTTTGAGCAGATAACCGCAGACAATGTGGAAGCTGCTCTGCTCAGAGAAGCAAAAGCGATAAAAGCAAAGTAAGAACTAGATAACGAATACATGCAAAAAATATTTAACGAAACGTTTCAAGCCCGCTTATATGAGGCGGTTCAAGCCATTGAGCAAGAGTCGGACGCAGAAATCGTAACCCTTGTTTACTCCCATTCAGATACGTATAGAAGCATTGCTTTGATTGCGGCTGCGTTAGCGACTTACCTTAGCTATTCTATTTTGATGTTTAGCCCAGCCCTTATTTCGGATTTTGCGCTGTATATTGTGCCGATATTGGTTTTTGTGGGGATATTTTTTCTCGTAGATAAAATAAAACCCCTCAAACAACGCCTCATTCCGAAGAAAGTAAAGCACAGAGCTACCGAAATTTATGCGCGCGCTTTGTTTCAAAAAGCAGGAATCCACCACACAGAAAGGCATACAGGGCTGCTGATTTTCATTTCTTTATTGGAAAAAAAAGTGCAACTCATTCCTGACAGAGGCATCAAAAATGCCTTATCAGACGAAGATTGGCTGCAGATACAAAGCTATTTTGAGGCTATTTTTGAATCGAATGAGATAGAAAATGGCATCATCAAGGCACTTGGACAAAGCAAAGAACTTTTTGCCTTGTATTTGCCTGCCTTGCCTGATGATATAAACGAACTGCCTGATTATGTGGAAATTACGCTTTGAGTTCAAATTTTCACGCAGATTTTCGCAGATGATAGCAGATAACGCAGATACCGTTTAACATAAAATATGAACACATACAACAAATATATAAAACTTTTTCGGAAGATTGCACCTTTTCTCCTCATTGCAGTTATTTTTGGGCTTGCCTTTTTTTATGCAGACGACCTACTGGCACGCCCTGGAGGAGGGCATGGACATAGTGGCGGTGGAGGAGGAGGGGGACGCTCTTCTGGAGGTGGACATTCTTCAGGGGGCGGTGGGGGCGGAAGTGGTGGAGGGCAGGCAATCGCTTATTTCCTCATGTATGCCCTTCCTGCTTTTCCAGCGGCTTTTGGTATATACTTGTTTCCTGTTTGGGCAGAGAAAGAAAAAGCCCTTGCCGCAAAACTATTCCAATCATTGGGGGCTTTGCTCGCTGTATTAGCGAGTGTAGGAATCTATATGGGTATGCCCGTCAGCTTTGAACACTATGCTTGCGGACTTATTTTGTGTGTCCTTACTTTTGCCTATCGGTTTGCAGGAGAAGGAGCGATTGAAAAAATGGCTTCTGCAAGTACCCCTGCGCAAAGACAATCTCATGTAAATCAAACAGATAATGCTTTGCAAAAAATCTTGCAAAAAGATGATTCCTTTTCCAAAGTCTTATTTTTGGATTATGTAAGGGGGCTTTTTCATCAGTTTCATTTATTTAGCAATGAAGGAAAATTGGCTTTACTGAAGCCTTTTATAGATGCTTCTTTATTGTTAGCAAAAGAAAAAGAAGCTGCGGAAACAGGCACAAAGGTTTCGGAATTGGTCATTGGCAATGTTTCTATTGGCAACATAAACCTCTCTGCGGACGGCACTCAGCGGATATGGGTAAACATAGAAAGCAATTATACCCTCACCAATCGCAAAGGGGCAGCTACACGAATGGTGGTAGAAGAATTGTGGGAAATGGTGAGAAATGAGGGGGTTTGCTCTTTGCCGCCCGAAAAAATGCAAGTCTTGAGCTGCCCAAATTGCGGCGCAGCAGCTGATTTTACGACGGCAGGAACTTGCCGAAATTGTAATACCACCCTTCAAGCAGGCGCAAGTCAATGGAGTTTGAATGAAATAAGGGTCTTGAATCAATCGCAGTTTAAGACACAAGAATTGGGCGGCTATGTCGAAGAAACGGGGACAGATTTACTCACCATTTACCACCCAAATCTAAACGCCCTCAAACGGCATTTTGCTGCATATCATGATATTACGGATATGAACGCCTATTTGCAACAGATGCAAAATGAAGTAGTTGCGCCGATATTTATGCGCATTTATGAGGCTTGGTCTGCCAAAAAATGGCAAAATGCCCGCCATTTACTCACCGATTTTTTGTATGAAAGCCAGAACTTTTGGATAGAAATGTATAAAAAACAATCCCTTACCAATCGCTTGGACGGCATCAAAATCTCCAAAATAACTCCTGTTAAAATAGAAACGGACAAGTATTACGAATCGCTTACTTTTCGCATTTATGCGAGCTGTTTGGATTATACAATTCAGGACAAAACGCAGAAAATCATCGGCGGAAACAATAATTCTCCCCGCCATTTTACGGAATATTGGACGTTTATTCGCAGAACAGGGCGCAATATATCCGAAACGCCCCTCAATAACTGCCCTAATTGTGGCGCACCTGTGGACAAAATGGGCATGACTGGGGTCTGTGGCTATTGCAATACAAAGGTAAGTTCGGGGGAGTTTTCGTGGGTGCTTGCCTATATGACGCAAGATGAGGTGTATAGGGGATAAAGGGTTGCTTTTCAACCTATAGCCCAAAAAGTAGCGAGGGTTACCCGCTGGCAGCGTTATACCCTCGCTACTTTTTGACTTCAACAGGAAAAACTGCCTTTCTTGCGAAAAAATAGTACCTTTGTTTTTCAACAACCGTAAAATCTTATGTCAAACTTTAGAGACTGGAAACTTCCCAAATTAGAAAAGCGATTTAATCTCAATAGAATTAGGCTATCTGCCATGCTTCAGACATGGATAGAAGCAGAAGAGGCTATATCGGATTTTGAAAAATCGGTATTAGCGTATTTTGGCAATCATTTGGAGGAAAATATTTTCTACTGGAATGAGCAAGAACTTTCTATGCACGCCATAGGCCCCATTTTTGCCCTCACCAATTTCACTTCCCCAAAAAGCAATTTGTTTGAATTGAGGGAGCTAACGGGCGCAGTAGATGGCGAGGAAATGTCGGGAAAGCCTGATGGCATGATATCTTCGGGCAAAGGAGAACCTGAAATCCCTTATTTTTGCTTTCATGAATATAAAAAAGATTCTGACCCAAGCGGCGACCCAACAGGGCAGTGTCTCGCAGCGATGTTGGTGGCGCAAAGCAAGAATGAAGATAATGCCCCTATTTATGGCGTAACCATTACGGGCGAAAATTGGCGTTTTCTCGTGTTAAAAGAGAAAAATTATGACATAAGCAGCTCATATTCCGCAGGTTCTAAAGATATATACGACATTTTTCGTATCTTAAAAAGATTGAAAAGAATCATAGCAGCAAGAGTTGGCGTAGAAATGTAAGCTATAGGCGTTGAAAAGCGACAAAACAACTAACAACAACAAAATGACTTGGATAATTCCCATGATATTTATGCTCCTCATTGCGGGCGTACTTTGGCTGGCGTGGACACAACTCAATCTGATGTTGTGGATTACGGCGGTTTCTTCGCGCGTGCCGGTGAGCATTATCGGGCTTGTAGGCATGAGAATTCGGGGTAATCCTTCGGATATGATTATCAATAACATGATTCGTGCCTACAAAGCAGGCGTAAAAGTGGAAATGAACGACTTGGAAAACCATTATCAGGCAAAAGGAGATATAGGCAAAGTAGTTGGCGCATTGATTACTGCCAAAAATGCAGGGATTGTGTTGGATTTCAATGCCGTACGTCAAATCGATTTGTCAGGAAAAGACGTGGGAAAGGTGGTAGGAGCCGTTATTTCTGCCAGAAATGGAGGCATGGATTTGAATTTGGCAACAGCAGCGCAAATCGATTTGTCGGGGCGAGATGTGGACAAAATTGTGCGAAATGTGATTCGTGGGCGAAATGCAAATATCTCGATTGATATAGGAAAAGCCCTTCAAATCGACCTTGCTGGGCGGGATTTAACCAAAATCATTGACAATATTATCACAGCGCGTGGGGCAAATATTACCCTTGATATAGATAAAGCCGCTAACATTGAACAATCGGGCAAGGATTTGACCAAAATTGTACAAAGTATCATTAAAGCACGTGGGGCAAATATTAATTTGGATATAGACAAGGCAATTAGCGTAGAGCAATCTGGGCGGGATTTGGACAAGGTTATAAATGCTTTGATTGCTGCGCAAAATGCAGGTTTGGACTTGGATTTGGAACAAGCGATTCAGATAGACTTGGCAGGGCGCGAAATCGGCGAAGCGGTAAAGAATGCCATTCAAACCAAAATAATTGAAACAAAACGCGACAAACCCATAAAAGCCCTCCCAAAAGATGGGGTAGAAGTCAATTTTCAAGCAAGTATTACGGCAAAAACCAATATAAATGAGCTACTTACAGGCGCAGGTTCTGATGAAACTTTGCTCACAAGAGTAGAGCAAAAATTGGTGTCTAAAATCAGTTCTTTGGAAACCTATCAAGAAGTATTGCAAAATCCTACGGAAATTGCCAATATTTTGGAGCCAGAAGATGCGAAAAATATGTTGGTTCATGCCCGCAAAGACTTGGAAGAAGGCATCAAAAAGTTTGAAGAAAGGAGAATTAAATACGGTAACATTAAAGAAATGGCAGAGGAGATAGAGAAAATAGAAGACACTATTTTGAAAAAACAACAAGAAATAGAGACTTATAAAAGGGAGGAAAAAAACTTTTCTACCAAAATGGAGGCAGAGCAAGATGACGCAGAAGTACATTTTTTGGAAACAGAGCGCAAAAGAATTGAACATGAGCGGAGCAAAGCAGAAGCCTCTCTGCATCATAAACAGGAGGAATTGAACCATCTTTCCGAAAAACACGACAAAACAGAGGAGGAAACGCGGCGTATAACTGATGATATGCTCCGAAAATTGGAATATGCACACAAAAAAACGGGGCATGCCTACGAGGAATTAGCGGAGTCTAATGAGACTTTGTTCTTTTGTTTTGAGGAAATACGGGAGGTGTACAAGGAATTGGAGGCGGCGTATATGATGCAATACAAAAATGCGACTACTGCTGCAAGTGAATTCATCAAAAAGGAATTGGAAACGGCAAATCGCGAAATGGAAAATGCGCAAAAAGATTTGATTAATGCGGAAGAAGATTTGAAATTTGGGCGTGATGAGATAAAAATTGTGAAACAAAAGCTGATAGATATTAGCAAACTGCACAATGAAAGAAAAGATGATTTGAACTATAAAGAGATTGATAATGCCTTGAAAAAATTGGAAGATGCGCGTAGCCATACGATTGATGCGCGCAACAAGTTGGAGGAGTGTCATCACGATTTGGAAGATGCCTTCAAGGTATTGACGAAGATAGATAAACGCTTTTTGCATGTAGCCGCAAATTTCTTGGAGGTTGCCCGCAAAAAAATTAATTCGGTGCGCAAAGAGTTGAATCTTGCCCGCAAAGAATTAGAAGAAAATACGATTTACCATGTTATTTCTGTGGAAATTACCAACATTCATATTGGCAAAGATGTAGGAGCAGAACTTGAACTCGAGCAGCTCAAAGCGGACGGGGAACGCAGGCGGCAAAGCGCACTTGTGAAAGAGTTTGAGCTAAAACTCAAAGAAAAGGAAATGCAAATTAAGGAAATGGAGGCAAAACACAAGTTAGTAGAGGCAGAAGTGAAGGTAAATGAGGCACTTGCAGAAGCGTTTAAATCCGGAAATTTGGGAGCTTTGGATTTTTATCGTTTGCGCAATATGCAGGCAGATACCCGAATGCGCAATAGCATGGGCGGAGGCGAGGAAGGCGAAGGGCATCATTCGTAGCTTCCATTTTTCAAATGGAAGTAATTACTTCCATTTGGAAAATGGACGCTACGGAAAAAGCTCCCACAATTTCACAATCCTTTTTGCCGCTTTTACCTCATGCACCCGCAATATATTTGCGCCCATTTCTAAGGCTTTGAAATGCAGAGCAGCTGTTTCTAACAAAACATCATCAGGCGTAGTTCCCAAAGGCTTGTATAGCATAGATTTACGGGAAATGCCGACCAAAATCGGAAAGCCTAAGCCTTTGAAATAGCCCAAATTGGCGAATAATTCGTAATTATGGGTCAGCGTTTTTCCGAAGCCAAAACCAGGGTCTATAACAATGTCCTTTATGCCAGCCGCCTTTGCCTTTGACACATTTCCCACAAAATACTCCCTGACTTCGTCCACTATATCCGCATAAATAGGCGTATCTTGCATGGTTTGCGGCGTACCTTGAATGTGCATCAAAATATACGGAACAGGATATTTTGCCACGACCTTGTACATATTTTTGTCCAACGTGCCGCCGCCTATATCGTTTATAATATGTACGCCCAAATCCAACATTTTTTGCGCAACTCGACTCCGAAAAGTATCTATCGAAATAATGGCTTGTGGAAAAAGATGCAAAATTTCTTTTGTTATATCATAAATTCTTGCAATTTCCTCTTCCTCCGAAATGTCAATCGCATGAGGACGAGAGGAATAACCGCCTATATCTATGATATCTGCCCCTTCGGACAGCATTTTTTCTACCTGCAAAATAGCCTCTTTTTTTTGCATAAAAAGCCCGCCATCTGAAAAGCTATCAGGTGTCAAGTTCAAAATACCCATCACAAGGGGCTTTGAAAGGGAAATTAAAGTGCCATTGCAGTTGAGTGTCATATTTAATTATAGTGTCCTCTACACGAAACTACATAAATAGTCTCATTATCAACGGTATATACTATCCTATCCGTCTCATTAATTCTTCGAGACCAGAAACCGCTAAGATTATTTTTCAAGGCTTCAGGTTTTCCGAGTCCCTCAAAAGGCGTTTTGCAGCAATTCATCAACAGTTCCCGTTGAACCGCCATTGCGTAGTGTTCCATTCATGGAGTTGTTCGAGTGCCTCGGGTTCAAATAATACATTCCTCATAACACAGCTAAATGGGGGTATTTATGTTTGAGTCTAAGCGCGGAAGCTACGATTCGGATATTGTCGTAATTATAAGGGCGATGCCCCGCTACAGGCGACCATACCCCTATCAGGATAGCATATGCGCCAAATTTTTCGCTTACTACTTTGAGATAATCTGCCACCTTTTCTTTTGTGCTTTCGGAATAATGATTGGCGAGACATTCCTCCGCTAAGATTAAAGCTACTTCCATTTCTAATGACGATTGAAGCCAATTTTCCCAATAACTTTTGTTTGTATTTCCCTCAATTTCCCTTTTTTCGGCAGAAATAGAAGTCATGCAAGCGGCTAAGTCCAAAGCATCTATCACTATAGTTGAAAGCCTGCTTTGAGGGTAAAAATTGTAAATATTAACCATTTTATCTATCAATACTTCCAAATATAGCTTAAACTTCTCCGATTGCAAGGCTTGATAGAGAGACAATCGAAGCTCAAAAATATCAGGCAATAGGGGGGTAGCGAGGCTGCTAAAATCGCTATCCATTGCCAAAAAACGCATAATGCGCTCATGCAAAACGGTTAATTTGTTGATAGGCGCACTATCCAAAGGCAGAGATTCACCTTCGATATGGCGAGTTGCATAAGATATATAATTGACTACTAACATATTATATCTGTTTTATAGGTGCAAAGATACACAAAAAATAGTATTTCCCTCAAAAACCTACATTTATTGCCGAAATGATGTCAAAAATGAAACTCCGTATTAAAATGCAAAGATGGGTGTTGTAAGTGTGGTGCGCTTTTAAAAAGTGCGCCACGCTGATAACATAGGCACAGGATGATTTTGGGGACGGTTTGAAAAACCATTATATTGATAAACGCAAAACCTCATGACAAGCCCACAATTTTCCCATCTTTGACGGCTATAGACATAGCTTGTGGCAATTTGGGCAGTCCTGGCATACGCATCATTTCCCCACAAATTGCTACAATAAAGCCTGCCCCTTGATTTATCGCAAAATCATCTATCAAAATGCTAAAACCGCCGTCTATGCCACTGTTTGCCACATTATCTGTGAAAGCATATTGGGTTTTTGCCATACAAACAGGCAGGTTTTCCAAAGGCGTACCCTTTATTTTTTTGAGTTTTGCTCTCGCATTTTTGCCCAATTCAAAGCCTTTTCCTCCATAACTTTTTTGAATGATATTCGTAATTTTGGTCTCTATGCTGTCGGTCAATTCGTAGGAAAACTGCAAGGCTGCCGAAGGATTTTCGCAGATTTCTACGGCTTTTTCTGCAATCGCAATCGCTCCTTCTCCGCCTCTTACAAAGCCTTCATTTATGGCAAAATGCACCCCTTTTTCTTTGCACCAATCCCCAATATACGCCAATTCTTCGGCGGTATCGAAATGATAGCGATTGAGGGAAACCAAGACTTTTTGCCCAAAATTCTGGAGGTTTTGCAGATGCCTTTCCATATTTCTGATGCCTTTTTGAAGGGCTGCCATGTTAGGAAGTTTTATCTCCTTCTCCCCTACCCCACCATTCACTTTCAAAGCCTGCGCAGAAACCACCAAAACACTCATAGCAGGTTGTATGCCCGCAATACGACACTTGATATTCATGAATTTTTCTGCCCCTAAATCGCTGCCAAACCCCGCTTCTGTTACTACATAATCCCCAAATTGCATCGCCGTTTTGGTCGCCATAATGGAATTGCAGCCATGCGCAATATTGGCAAAAGGACCCCCATGTACGAGGGCTGCCCCGCCTTCTAAGGTCTGTACAAGGTTGGGAAAAAGCGCATCTTTCATTAAAGCTGTCATAGCTCCTTCAACGCCTAAGTCCTTGCAAGTGAATGGATTGCCTGCGTAAGTATAGCCTAATAATATATTTCCTAAACGGGTTTGCAAGTCTTCTAAATTTTGGGACAAACACAAAATCGCCATCAATTCTGAAGCGGCTGTGATGTCAAACCCCATTTCGGAAGGAATGCCATTTGTGCTGCCATTCAAACCTGAAAGCATGTAGCGCAAAGACCGGTCATTTACATCTAAGACCCGTTTGAACAAAATACTTTTGAGGGAATCGGGCTGCCCTTGTGTATTATAACGATAATTATCGGCTAAGGCTGCCAGCGTGTTATTAGCAGCTGTTATTGCATGAAAATCGCCTGTAAAATGCAAGTTTATTTCCTCCATCGGCACAACTTGCGAATAGCCTCCGCCTGCAGCCCCGCCTTTCATGCCAAAACAAGGACCAAGAGACGGCTCACGCAATGCCAAAACGACCTTTTTGCCTATCTTTCGCAAGCCTTGTGCGAGGGAAACAGAGGTCAGGGTTTTGCCTACGCCTGCTTTGTTAGGGGTGATGGCAGTTACTAAAATGAGCTTAGATTGGGCGATTTTTTCCGCATCAAAAGCGGTTATTTTGACTTTTGCCTTGTCGTAGCCATACGGAATGAGAGAATCCGCCGCCAAACCCATTTCGGCAGCTACGGCTTGTATCGGGCGCAAAATGGCTTCTTGCGCAATTTGATAGTCTTCTTTCATCGTTTTTTGGGGATTAGTTCACGCAGATAAACGCTGATTTTGGCAGATGGCGCAGATAGGAACTGTATCTGCGAAAATCTGTGCGAAATAAAGAAGCGCAAAGATATGATTTTCCTTGCATATTCACAAGAAAAGGCGATAGATTTGTGTATGCGCTTGGGGGAATGAGGGATTAGGGGCTATGTTATGTGAGTGCGCCGTTGTCAGTGAGGACACTGACAACGGCTTGTAGGGTGGCGCACCTTTCAAAAGTGCGCCACCCTATTAAACGTAAATGGGTTTACCAAGTCCTACTGTAGTTATCTAATTCGTAGCTCAAAATGCCTCAAATTTACTCCTTTACGATTCCTTTTATCCCTCGTTTCCCAGCATTTTCTAGGATTATCCAGTACTTTCCTTGTGGCAAATGTGCGAGGCTTACCTCATTTTGGGTAAAAGAAATACTTTGCGTAAATAAAAGTATTCCTTTTGCATCTATAACCTTGCAAAGCCCTTCTGTTTGGGAGAAAAACACCTTATCTGTCGTGGGATTTGGGTAGCAAGCAAAAGCAAGTTGCGCATCAGCAGCAGCAATTGCCGCAGTTATCGCTCCGACTACCCCTGTTCCTATCGTTCCTGGGCTTGGCGGAACGCTGGTGTTCGCACCTACCTCAAACTCATCTGCCCCCATATCTGGCATATTGTCGCGCAAACCGCCATCATAATCCCTAAAACCCGCAATATTCAGATTTTGCCCTGCATCTTTGCAAATACTTGCCGACAATTGGTGCATATTGCTATTGAGGCTGGGATTTCCCTCTATACTATGCGTATCAAATCCATATTGGGTTTGCCATTGAGCGAAAATAAGGGCAGGATATGCAATGTTATCATCAAAAGTAGCTTGTCCTGTGGTATTGAAATAGCAATTATAGTCAATTACGCAGTTCACCAAGCTGTTTTCTCTCACTTCTATCGTATAAGAATCATCTTCCATCGGAGATTCATCTATAAAAATATTATTTCTAACAATACAATTTACGTTTTGAGGCATGGCAGTAAGGCTGTTACTTATCCATATTTCGCCTTGCGAAAAATAAAGGGGCGTATGATATTTCGGGCTTGCCGTTTTGACCGTATTGTTATAGGCTTCGCAATGGTCAGCCCCCCAAAAACCTATCCCTGCCCCGCCTGTACCGATGATAATATTGTTTCTCGCAATGCTGTTTCTACATTCGTAATAGGTAGGATTTGTTACCTCATTGAACCAATCAGAATCGGTGTAAAAACCTAATAAAATGCCTCCTTCGCCTATATCCGTCAGCAAGTTTTCTTCAATCATGCAATATTCTGCCCCACCTTTTGTATATACTCCAGAGGTAGAAGTGTGATGTATATAGCTGTTTCTCAGGCGCATATAGCTCGCATTCACATTGTCGATGCCTTCTGCATTTGGGTCATTAGGGTCATTGGCAATGCCTATTCCAGAATGGTGAATTTCGCAATTTTCGATAGTGGTATAATTGCAGCCAGGGGTAAGTTTTATGCAATCTCTGCCAGTATGATGAATGTTACAGTTGCGAATCGTTACATGACTTACGCCATGCCTTTGACTGGCAGGCAAGCCCCAATCCCAGTTGCTCTCCAATTTTACGCCATAATAATAGCCGCCGATGATCTCCAAATTTTCTAACAAGCCCCCTGTAACATCAGGCTCATTGAACCAAATACACGCCGAAGCATCTTCAATGTTTGTAACACAATTTAAGGTAGCTTTTTCGCCTGGATACGAGCGCAAAGTCATATTGTTTTGGCTAATGCGAATCTCGGTTGTTGTGTTATAAGTGCCTTGCCGAAGCTCGATAATATCCCCTGCATTTGCGCTTACAAGGGCTTTTGACGGCGTTTGATAGGGCATAGAAAGGCTGCCATCTCCTGTGTTATCGTTTCCTGTAGGAGAAACATAATAGGTTGTTGCAAAGCTATTTAGTCCAAAAAACAAGAAAGAAAGTGCAATTAAATTTTTCATCATTGTGATGGTTAAAATGTGATAAAATGAATATAGCCAAGAATGCGATATTTTTTCTCAAAGTAACTTTAAAAATAGGTATTGAGGGGGGCATAGTCTATAAATGGTGGATTTTGATATATATTTTGCAAGAAATCTGTCTATTTTTGAATATTTATCACAACAAGAGGGTTACGTTTAGGATAAAATATCAGTATGAGCGTGGTGCGTTTTTCAAAAGCGAGCCACGCTCATACAACAAAAACTGCCCAACTACAAGTTTTTTTTCTTACCTTCATTGCAAACTCACAGCAAGCCTACTATGAGAAAAATTGAGCTAAGATAAGCGCATTAAGGCTTTCCATTTTCGCAAAATCTTACCCTTTGTCGCTCATTATCAAGGCTTTTCAACTATTTTAATTTGTTTTTCTCCCGAAAAAAATATAATATTGCCTCACAATTTGGGGGTAAACGCACTCAATATGGATTGGTTTTTGCTTAGGTTTTTCGTTTTATATGCAGTAAGCTATTTAAAATCTGCGGAGAAAAATACGAATAATAGATTTTTCTGCCTAACTTATTTATACCTATCTTAGCAGCCATTTTTGATAGGACTGCGTTTATAGTTGAAGGAAAGCTATCTTTACCTGCCAAAAGCTATCCTATTTTTTTGTTAGACTAAACAGTTAATATTATGAATCGAACGACTTTTCAGGTTTTTTTGACCTGCTTTTTCTTGACGTTGGGGGTCAGTAGTTTTGCTAAAATGCCTACTCCTACTAAAAATGCCCGAATTATGGGACCTACGGTGAATTTGGGGGCAGATAAATCGGTCTGCACAGGCACGACTATCACCCTTGACGCAGGCAATGCCGGCGCAAGTTATGCTTGGAGCATGGGCGGAGCAGCTACGCAAACAAGAACCGTTACCTCTGCTGTAGCAGGGATTATTAGCTACTCGGTAGCCGTTACGGTTTCGACTGGTCCGAATGCCGGTACGACAAATGACACGATTAGAATTGAGTTTCTCGCGCCGCCCGCTGCTCCTACGACTACGAATGTGAATACTTGTCAAGGAAATATCAATCTTATGGCAAGTGCAGGGGCAAACAATCAGATTGGCTGGTTTACAGCAGCTTCTGGAGGCACATTTTTGGGCTTTGGCTCGCCACTTCTCTACAACGCAACGGTTACGACTACGGTATATGCGCAGGCTTGGAATCAGGGTACTTTGGGAACAAATATAGGACCAACTTTGGGAAATGGCACCTCAAATAGTTTGAAGGGCATTAAATTTGATGTGTTAAGTCCGATAATTTTAGGCTCAGTTATTATGCAAGCGACCACACAAGGAAGCCCAACTATCGTCCTTAAAAATAGTTCCAACCAAGTATTACGCACATGGATAGTCCCCCTTCAAGGTAATTTTCCTACGACTGTTAGCCTCAATTTCCCCATTTATACAGGTACAGGCTATTCTCTTTCTGTAACAAATATGGGGACTTGTACTAGCCTGCGTATTTATGATAGTGGCGGACCCGATATTTATCCTATGACCTTGCCCAATTTGCTACAAGTAAAGGAATGGAGTGCCACAGATACAGGAAAATATTATTATTTTTTGCCTGCGCAAATCAAAAGTTTGGGCTGTAGTGGACCTACAAGCCCCTTGGCGGTAACGGTATTGAGTACGCCAAATGTGGCGTTTGGGATAGATACGGTTGCTTGCAATGCTTCGAGTGTGGTGCTAAGTATGCCCGCAGGAGGCACTTATCTTTGGTCTACAGGAGCTACTACACAAAGTATTACGGTCAATTCGCCTGGAGGAATGATTATCGGCGAAAACTCCTTAGCCACAGGCTGTTCGGACAAAGATACCATAAATGTCTTGTTTTCTACAACGCCTACTACGCCTACGGTTAATAACATAACTACTTGTGTGGGAAATGTGAGCCTTTCGGCAAGTAGCTCGGCAAATAGCAAGATTGTGTGGCGAGATGGAAATGCGAGCAATTCGGGCTATGTAGGAAGTGGGTCGCCGCTTATTTATAATGCTGCGGCAACGACTACGCTGTATGCAGAAAGTTATAATGTTTCTAATGCGATAAATTTTAGTTATGCCTATCTGCCCGGCATCAATACCACGACCAATATAACTTCGCCCAAGGGCTTGACCTTTGATGTAATACGCCCCATTATTTTGGACAGTGTTACCATTCACCCCAAATATTCGGGGCAGGCATATATAGAAGTGCAAAAATCGAATGGGACGGTGGTTGCGCGAAAGTTGGTGAGTTTTAATCCTGCTACGCCTCACGCACCTGTAAGAGTAGGTTTAGGTTTTACCATTTTGCCGGGTACAGGGCAAAAGTTACTGTTTTACCTGAATGAATCAAGCGCAAGTACGAATGCCCTCAAAGCCCATTCTGCCGTTTTTCCGCAGCAAATTGCGGGTTATGTGAAGATTACGACTTCTACAAATGGCGCAAGTACCTACGTGGGCTTTTATGATTGGGAAGTGAGGTTGCTAACTTGCCCTACGGGAAAAGTACCCTTAGTGGTTACGGTAAATCCTACGCCTACCCTTAATCTTGGCAGAGATACAGCGCAATGTGGCGGCACGATTGCTTTGACAATGGGGGCAGGAAATAGCAGTGCGAGTCCTACTTGGAAAAACCTGTCTGGAACGACTTTGGGAACGGGTATCAACTTGACGGTCAATACGTCTAATGATGGGACGATTATTGGAGAGGCAATTTTGGGGACTTGTGTGAAAAGAGATACGATTAATGCCGAAATTCTTGCTACGCCTAATGCGCCTACAGTGCCTACTCCTCCAACTGCTTGTGCGGGTACTGTTACGCTTACGGCAAATGCAGGCGGAAATCAGGTGTTGTGGTGGGACGCTGCTACGAGCGGAAATGTGATAGGTTCAGGCTCGCCTTTTACCTATACGACTGCCGCAGGAAATTGCAGTGCTACTACTACGACAACTTTGTATGCGCAAAGTTATTCTACTTCGTCTTTTCGGAGAAGTGTGGGGCTGAAAACGCCCGGCACAACTTATACAAGTGCAGCAGGTACGGGCTATCGTTTTGATGTAAATGCTGGGGTTACTATCAAATTGGATTCTGTAACGATTTATGCAGCAAGTTCGGGGGCTTTTGTGCTGGAATTGTATAATGCTGCGGGAACATTGTTACAAGTAAAAACCATTAATAACATAGTAGGAAATGCAAATGCGCAACAAATCTATGTAGGATTTATTATTTATTCAGGCACAGATTATATTTTTAAGGTAAAAAATTCTTCTACTTTTAACCTTTGGTCTATCGCAGGGGCAGCAAATGCCAATTATTATCCTTTGACAATTCCCGGTTTTTTGACCATCAAATCGGGGGTACATAGCACTTTGGGCAACAATGTGTTGAATAGATATTACAGCTTATATGACTGGAAAGTAACGATTTATCCTTGTGGCTCTGCGACAAGAACGCCTGTTGTAATTTCTACTTTGCCTACGCCGAATGTGAATCTTGGAACAGACCAAATCACGTGCGGAAGTGCGGTTACGCTGAATGCAGGGGCATGTACAGGGGCTACTTTTTCTTGGATGAATAATACAACGGCGCAAACCCTTACAATTTCAAGTCCTGGCATCACAACGGCTGCTGTTATTGTTTCCAAAACCACCGCTGGCACGACTTGTACAGACAGAGATACGGCAAAAATAGACATCATTAGCTCGCCTGTTTTGGCGGCAATGCCAAGTGTTACGCATTGTGGAGGAAATGTGGTCTTGACGGATATTGAAACAGTGCCGGCGGATACCGTCTTATGGTGGAATGCGGCAACAAATGGCAATGTGCTTGCCGTAGGAAGCCC
>JAYUZN010000741.1:0-2749 GCA_043751755.1 Bacteroidota bacterium
GCACAAGCGGACGCTTGCGCCAGCAAGGTAAAAGGGTTTACGTTTAATAGAGTGGCGCACCTTTGAAAGGTGCGCCACTCTACAAGCCTACTCATTTAATATGTCGTTATCAAAGTGTTCCCAGCCGTTGTCAGTGTCCTCACTGACAACGCACTCTCAATTATTGCGTTTCAACACGCCTGCAGGCGTATATTGCATTATATGTATGGCTTGATTATCTTGTTTTCCCTCAAATAGATAATCCAAATGAATGGCATCTGTGCGGGCATGTGTGCGAATAAAATCGCTAAAAGTACCTTTGTCGGGGGTATATTCATTCACCATTTTCAAGAGCCATATTCCTAAATCAAAGCCTCTTATATTCGTTTCGGTAGGAGCCATGCCATATTTTGCAATATAGCTATTGTAAAAATTGACATAGCCCTGACTTTTTTCTTCAGGATTGTAAGAAGTCGTGAAATAGATGCCTATTTTTTCCTTCAATTCCCTATCCATAGAATAAAAGTTCTCAATATCGGGCGAAGTCATAACCTTAATTCCGCTACTATTTCCCAAATAACTCAATGCCAACCCAATGCTTTCCTCACTGCCCATAGGCATATACATGCCATCACAGCCCTGATTTTTGACCCCATTCATCACATAAGGAATCTGCCCAATAGAACGCTGATACATGGAATCTATCGTAAAAGACACCGCATTTCCGCCCAAAGTCTTAAACTCATCTTCAAAAGCCTTTGCCATTTCTACAGTTACCGCTTTTTTGTCGTTCCAAACAGCGACCTTGCGCAAACCCATTTGATAGAAGGCAAAATCCGCCATTTTTTTGCCATGTGTTGCTCCAGAAGGACGTGCCAAAAAGGTGTTTTTCCTGCCTTCCGTCAAGTTCAACGTAGGACTTAATGGCACAATTTGCGTTACGCCTTTGCTCTCCGCCCATTCTGCCAACACGCGCGACTGCTTGTTAAAAACCTCGCCTACTAATACATCAGGATACAATTCTTCTAATTCTGCCAACTGCGTTCCCAAAATGCTGTTATCTCTCTGTGTATCAAATACTTTGAGGTAAATTTGCTTAGAAGATTTGCCCGCATTTTGCTCTATAGCCATATTCATTCCTTCATATAACTCAAGCGCGACTTGGCTTTTGCTCGGAATGTCGCTCAATGCTTCGACATTTGTATTGTCTATATACAAAGGCAAAAACATAGCAATTTTCATTATATTTTTTGCTTCTATTTTAGCCACTACCTTTTTTTCTGCCAATAATACCTCCAAAAACTTGGTGGGAACATTGCCATTTGCCGTAAATCTTTTGAGCAATTCCTTTGCTTGCGGCTTTTTGTCCTCCTGCACCAAACGATAACAGGCAGCTTCAAAGGCTTCTACCCGAAAATCTTTGTTCACTTTTTCGTAAAATTTGATAGCAAGGGCAGAATTTGTTTTATAAAAAAGGTAATCTTTGACGATATTTATACAATCTTTGGACAAATCTCCGTCCGCTACTTTTCCATACAAGTCATACAGGCTCAACAAGGCTTGCAATTGCTTTGCCTCTTCTTTGCTGTCAAGTTCTATCAAGGCTACATGATATTTGGCATCATCTGTGAATTTGGACAAAGGAAACTCATTGATGAGGAGGTCAAAATATTGCTTTGCATTGGCATAATCCTTTAGGTCATAATACGTTAAGCCCAAAAAATAGACAGACGAAGTCGTAGTTTGATTGTAGGGGCGAATCATCACATCTTCAAACAAGCGAAGTGCCTGCGGATAGTTGGTATTTTTGAGAAAACGCTTTGCCATAGACGTTACATCTATTGCGCCTTGGTCTTTCGGAACGTAAGTATCTTTTGACTGCGCCGTAGCAAATCCCATAAAAAGGAAACAGAGGCAAAATATGTGTAATGACTTCATATAAGTTGTTGGTTGTTTTGGGGACAAAGGTAGGATTTTCTCGCAGATTTTGGTAGATAGCCACGCAGATTTTTCCAGATTTATTTTTTTTTAAGGTTTTTTTTGTATCCGTTCAAAAAGTTGTTACTCAAACAAAAATTGTATTAAAGTAGTTATAGAGATATGGCACCATTGCTTGGCACAAACAGCACAAGCATTATGCTGGATACATGATGCCGTAATTACAACAAATTGATGCCCATACATCTACCACCAACCACTTATTTTCATCTTCTACATCAAAGTAGAAATTAGGCAAAGGAAAACGCAACAAAATCGATTCTATCAGCCGACTTTTACGTCCCTCATCCCAGAGATTCGCCTTTCGCTGAAAATCCGTATATAAATCAATCCCATTTCGCTTAAGGCGTTGTGCCAATCCATAAAGGGTTGCCGTTTGTACTTGTATATTGATTTGCCGAATATCAAAAGGAGCAGGTACATTATCTTCAATCGCTTCCGTTTCAGTATCTTCTTCAGTGCCTTCTATTTTGAGCCAGTCTTATAGCTCAAAATTGGCATCTTCCGTCCCATTTTCAAGTCTGAAATTGTCTAAATCACTCATAAACCTTATTTGTAATCTGTATAAAACTTTTGCAAAGATAGTTTTTTTCTGCTAAGGAATGAAACGTAAATAAGTTGATAATTTTATAGTCCCGTAGGGACGCGATATTTATAGGAAAAAACATGCCCTGCTCCCTCTCTTCTTTTTCGTGCTTGCACGAAAAACGGAATAAATTGGGGGAAAAATTCCATTTTCTATAAATATTTCGTGCCTACGGCACTAAGAAAG
>JAYUZN010000742.1:0-5460 GCA_043751755.1 Bacteroidota bacterium
GACTGCTGATGGGGTAGTGGTAGGCTATGGAGATGGCGATTATATGCGTTATGCTACGTATGATGTGGAACAACATGCCTGGGAATCAAGTGCTGGTAGCTTAGGGGCAAATGGAGTAATTGCTACTGCTGATGGGGTAGTAGTAGGCTATGGGGCTGGTAATTATATGCGCTATGCGATGTATGATATAGACCAAAATACATGGATATCTAGTGCTCGTAGCTTAGGCTCAAATGGCGCATTTACCCTGTCGTCTGGTACAATTAGCTACACAGGCTCGTCTTCGGGCATAGCGGGCTATAATGTGAGTTCGCATAGTTGGGGCAGCAATCCTACGGGTATCGCTTGCAAATTTTTGCCTGTTTCTTTTACTAATTCCAAATGGGTGTATATGCAATGTATGACGATGGGCGCGGGGGGCTACACCTATTCTTGCGGAGATGGGCATCAGATTTCGCGCAGAGCAGGTTGGAAAAAATACAATATGAATGGCACTTACAATGCGGATTTGAATGTAACGAATGGCGTGAATAATTCTACCTGTAATCAAACCATTAACATTGCAACTACGGCGGTGGCAGGAGGGGTAAATGCTATACATTTACAACTTTCGCCAAATCCTGTTTCAGATAGGTTGAGCCTTAGCAGTTCTGAACCGATTAATGGAACTTTTGAGGTTTCTATTTTTGATATTACAGGCAAAAAAGTCCATCAATCTACGGAAACAAATGCGAATTGTACGATTTCTGTGAAAGATTGTGCGGCAGGTATGTATTTTTTGCAGGTGTTTTCGGCAGAAAAGGGACTTGTTTATAGTCAAAAATGGGTGAAAATATGACATATTTATGAGAGAGTGGCTCACTTTCAAAAAGCGAGCCACTCTTGAGCTGCAAGTCCTTAATTGTCAAGTTCAAAACACATTTCCGTAATGTGGAACTGTTGTAAGGTAATTCGGAGGTCATACTTCCCCCTTGTGCTTATGTAATGATAAAAAATAACCTCTTCATCTGCCTTTTTTTCTTGAAAATATACTTCCACTTTTTGAGGAGGAGAATTAGTGAGCAGTTCTTTTATGACATATTTTGCTTGGGCTTTTGTATAATTGCGTTGTTGAGAATATGTGGAAATATATACTTTTTCTTCGGACAAAAAACGGGTAACACCATCTAAATCTGCTCTACTCAAAGCTGTGCTTAGTTGTGCTTCGATATTGATGGGCTGACGCGGGAAACAACATATAACATGCGGCTGATTTTGTCCCAATAAGGCAAAAGGGCAAAATAAGGTGAGAAGTATGAGATATTTCATTTACAAAGTATTGGTTCACGCAGATTTCCGCAGATGAAAGCAGATTTTCGCAGATGTGTTTTCTATTTTATCTGCGAAATCTGCTCAAATCCGCGCTTATCTGCGTGAAAATAACCGCTTTATTTATAACTCCTTTGCGCCAGATGCACCTCCTTAAATTCCAATGCCTCCTTATGCAAATCCTCTGCTACGCCTTCGCCCTTATATTGCCATGCAGCTACATATTGGAAATTCTCGTCATCACGCAAGGCTTCCCCGTCCTCCGTTTGATGGTCTTCGCGGAAATGCCCCCCACAAGACTCATTTCTATGATACGCATCTTGAATCATGAGTTTGCCCAATTCAAAGAAATCTGCTACTCGCCACGCCTTCTGCAATTCGGGATTGTAGCCTACATTTGAGCCGGGAATGCTCACATTGTGCCAAAAATCTGCCTCCAAATCCTTGACCAACTGCGCAGCTGTAGCAAGCCCCTCTTTTGTACGAGAAATCCCACAATAGTCCCATATCAATTTGCCCAACTGCCTGTGAAAATCATCTGCTGTGCGTGGGTCTTTGCCTTTGATAGACAGCAAATGCTCACACATCATAGTTGCCTCCTTTACTGCCTCTGCAAAAGCCGGGTGGTCAGTTGTCATTTGTCCTGCATTTGCCAAACCCAAATCCCCTGCCAAATAGTCGCCTATCGTAAAAGGAAGCACAAAATAACCATCAGCCAAGCCTTGCATAAGGGCAGACGCTCCCAAACGGTTTGCGCCATGGTCAGAAAAATTGGCTTCTCCCAAGGCATAAAGCCCTGGCACAGTGGTCATTAAATTATAATCTACCCACAAACCGCCCATTGTATAATGCACCGCAGGAAACAAAACCATCGGCTCTGTATAAGGATTTTTATCCGTAATGCGCTGATACATTTCAAACAAATTGCCATATTTAGCGGCAACAGCTTCTTTTCCGAGTCTTTTTATGGCATCTCTAAAATCCAAATAAACAGCATCTCCTGTTTTTAACACACTATACCCGTCATCACACATCATTTTGGCATTGCGCGCAGCCACATCTCTTGGCACAAGATTTCCAAAAGAGGGATATTTTCTTTCTAAATAATAATCTCTCTCATTTTCGGGAATCTCATTGGCATGGCGAAAATCTCCTTTTGCCTTCGGAACCCAAACCCGCCCGTCATTGCGCAAAGATTCGGACATCAAAGTAAGCTTTGATTGATGCTTGCCCATGACTGGAATACTTGTGGGGTGAATCTGCACATAACAGGGATTACCGAAAAACGCCCCTTTTTTGTGCGCCCGCCAAGCCGCTGTAACATTGGAATTCATGGCATTTGTGGAGAGAAAATAGACATTTCCGTAGCCGCCTGTACACAAAACCACAGCATCTGCGGCGTATTTTTCGATTTCGCCCGTTACCAAATTTTTGACAATAATACCCCTTGCTTTGCCCTCAACAAGCACAACATCAAGCATTTCACGCCTTGTATAAGACTTGACTTTGCCCAAACCGATTTGGCGATTGAGCGCACTATATGCTCCGAGAAGCAGTTGTTGCCCTGTCTGTCCACGTGCATAAAAGGTGCGTGAAACCTGCGCTCCCCCAAAGGAACGATTGTCCAAATAGCCGCCATATTCTCGGGCAAAAGGTACGCCTTGCGCTACGCATTGGTCTATGATGTTCACGCTGACCTCTGCCAAACGGTGAACATTGCCCTCTCTTGCACGATAATCTCCGCCTTTGATGGTGTCATAAAAGAGGCGATGCACGCTATCCCCGTCATTTTGATAGTTTTTGGCGGCATTTATCCCTCCTTGTGCAGCGATAGAGTGCGCTCTGCGAGGGCTGTCTTGAAAACAAAACGTGGAAACGTTGTAGCCAAGTTCTGCCAAAGATGCCGCAGCCGATGCCCCTGCGAGCCCCGTTCCTACGACAATGATGTTGTACTTGCGCTTGTTGGCAGGGTTCACCAATTTCAATGAGAACTTGTATTCGTTCCATTTTGTGTTGATGTCGCCCGCTGGGATTTTGGAAATAAGTGGCATATTGTCAATTAATTTAATTTTTTAGGGAAGTTACTTTGATTCACTATATTGTATATTTCCTGTTAAAATATCTTCCCATTTGATATAGTTATAAATTGATTTCTCGAAAGGAATTCTTTGTATTTTCTCTTTCTCACTCGTTATCATATCATTTCTGAATATTTTTTCTTGTAATAACAAAGGTCTTGGTTTATCTTTATCTTTCTCTTTGTTTTTATCCAAAAACTTACGATTTGTGTCTAAGTAGAAGAGAATATGTTGTGTATCAATTATTTCTATCTTTTTGCTTTGTCCTTTCAAAACATGTTGATTAAATAATAAAACTAAATATTCTACAAACAGTTTGCTATTCAATAACTGCGCTTCGTAATCACTTGCAGAAGGCTTATCTGATTTCATTTCAATCAAAAAACAGGCTATTTCATGCTCATTTTTATATTGAAGTAAAATAGCATCACAAGTCTTGTTTATTTTCTTTAATAACATATCATCTTCTTTACTCAAAGGATTCAAAAATTGATTCCTTGCTTTTTGGGGGATATACAAGCAATTTTCCTTTTCTTTGTTTTTGCAATAAAAATCTGTAATCTCCTTATCTGTTGTGAAAGCAACCATATTGTCGGGTATTTCAGTGATAATGACTTCCCTAAGTGTATCATTCGTTTTATTTCTCTCCTCTACTATTTTCAATTGTTTATTGATTATCTCTATTTTTAACACCGGGTTTAACAACTGCTCTATCTTTATCATATGGTTTGTTTGCTTAATAAATTTCCTACTGCATTTGCAATTCTATGTGTATTTTCATTTTGCTGTATCATTGCCTCATCAAAGGTGCTTTTTATCATGCCAAATTCATCTGTTCCTACTCGTTCTACTGTGCCATTTGTGTGAGCAATGTACATGCGTAAATCGTCCGAGTTCAACATATCACTTTTATCATATCCTAATTCTTGCATCATTTTCTCTTTTTCCTCCAAAGGATTCGACAGCATCAAACAATTATTCAACTCCTTGACAATATAGTCGCTGTGTGTAGTTATCCATACTTTTATGCCTGCATTTACGAGCTTTACAAGGAGACGAGCAAGCTTTATTTGGTTTTCGGGGTGAAGGTGAGCTTCGGGTTCGTCTATTATAACAATATCGCCTTTTTCAGCATCTTGTTTCATGTAAAAATACAAATCTGACAGAGCTTTCACAGAACTTGAAGATAAATAAAAAGGAACTATGTTGTCTGTTTTTTCATCTTTTACCAGCAATTGCTCGTCTGAATACATATATTTTACGCCAAATATATTTTCAGCATACGCCAAAATCGGAGCATGTTCTTTGTACAAAAAACTTACCTCATTTGAGTTTGTATCTCGGCTAAATTCCACATTTTCTTGTATGGGGTCAGAATAGCGAAAATCAAATATATCATAAAAGTCTTTAAGTTTCAATAACCTAACTGTTTTGTCTAAACTTTGAATAATATCATTGTATTTTAAGGTAAATTTGTCTATTTCTTTTTGAAAAGTATGAATGCCTAACCTTTCTGCACAAAAATAGTGAGCATAAAATTTTGAGTTAGGAATAAAATATTCACTTAATTTATCCCCTATTCTAAAAAAGAAAAGCCCGTCATAAGTAAGTTGTTTCCCATTTTTGAGGATGATTTCTACAATTTTACTGCCTTTTTTTTTATGTAAATACAAATGTTGTTCTTGATATTCTATTTCAATTTCATAATCTAAGCTTATTTTTGGGAAATCGAAATTAATTTTTGCGTCCTTAAATGCTTCTTCATTCGCATTAAAAGTATCATAAAGCCCTTCCCCCAAATTAGCCAACTGATTGTTTTGATATTCGTTTATGAAGTTTTCGATAGCAGATAAATCAATTTCTGCTTTTCTGTATTTTTTAAGAGCCTCTGCTACAACTTGTTGTTGTTGTTCAGGTATATAAAATGAGGTCGCTAATAAATATGAGTCCAAACATTCCCATACTGCATACGTCAAATACGTTTTCCCTGTATTATTTTTCCCACAAACTACCGTCAGCTTCCCTAATTCAAGAGAAGCCTGTTTAATTGGACCCAAATTTTCAAATTCAAAAG
>JAYUZN010000743.1:0-3267 GCA_043751755.1 Bacteroidota bacterium
GCCTTTTGAACTACAGAAGGCACTTGTTCTTTTTTGATTCGCTGCGCAAATACAAACAAAGGAAGCAATAATAAACAATAAAAAATAATGTTTTTCATGATAATTAAAATGTTACTTCTGCCAGCACTTTCCCCTCACATTCATACAGTTTTGCATCTTTGACCACATTTTTGAAATCATGTGCAGCATCTGCATTTGCAAAACGAAGTTCTGATTTTGCTGTGTTATTTTTGAGACAAAGGATATTTTCTTTCTTTTCTTCGGGCAAAATCCCATCATACAAAATATCTTGCGGGCTTGCACTAAACACAAGATTTACCATTTTGCCAAAATCTGTACTCAAATCAGGAATTGCTGTTTTCCGTTCTAAATGATTGTCATGCAAATAAAGCCCATAACAATAGGGATTGTACAGAGAATCCTTGATTTCTCTTTGGGTAAGCAAAAAACTTGCCACAGCAATTCCAATCGTTTTGTGTCCTTTTATGGTATTTTTAAAGACTTCTACTTCCTTTGCTGCCAACAAAATCATGCCTGTGCCGGGCGGAACAATGGCGACAATATTGCCCTTTGGTGCGAAATTAGCGTGATTATTGTCTATCATTTCATTTTCAAAAACACGACAAGTATGCCCATTTTTGAGTTTTAAATCGGGCAGGTCAAATATCAAAATCCCCCCTGTATTGCCTTCGGCTTTGTTGTGATACACATCAGAATCTATGCAATTTTCAATTTCTATTCCTGCCACATTTTCATGCGCATAACAATCCCTCACAATCACATGTTGCGACTGCCCTACATAAATTCCTGCATCAGAAGCAAAAGAAACCTCACATTTTTCTATCAAAACGTTCTCACTTTCCACAGGATACAAGCCATAACCGCCATTTTTTTCATCTGCGCCATTGCTCCAAGTTACGTTCAAGTTGCGCAAAGTCATGCCTTTGCAATGTTGTAATTTGATGCCATCACCTTTTGTATCTTTTACGGTCAGGTTTTCAATAGTTATGTTATTAGCAACAATATGAAAACCCTCCGCCCCAGCAATTTGGTCTTTGAAGGACAAAATAGTTTTGTCTTTTCCTGCCCCACGAATGGTTACATTTGCCACATTATCAAGGGTTAGGGATTTATCAAAATGGAATTTCCCTTCAGGAATTTCGATAATATCGCCCTCTTTTGCCTCGATGAGTTGCATTTGAATTTTTTTATAGACTTCTGTGTCTATCGCAGAAGTATCTTCTGTTTTGCCACAAGCAAACAGCAGGGAAATGGCGAACAGGGAAATTGAAATGTGCTTCATATTATATGCGTTGTTTGGGGCAAAGATACGGATTTTTTAGCGATTTTCCCTAATATTATGCGTGGAATTAGGCGGATAATACCAGATTTTGACCTTCTCCTTTTTGTATGCTGGGGCTAAATTGTTGCTTAAATAAGCAAAATGGGGAAATTGTGGAAATACAACAACCCCATTTCTTTTTAATTTCCAAAAAGATAAATAAATTTGTTCTTGTTCATTTGGCTCATCTAATGCTAATGTTTCCTCTTCTATATCTTTTTTGTGCCAATTCCCAATGATAAAAAATTGAATATCAATATGTTGAGGAGACTCAATCAAACTTAATTTTAGCAAAGTTTTTAGATAAGAAGCGCAAAGTTGTTTCAGGATTTTTTGATAAGTTTGGAAACCTATTGTTGTTTTTATTTCGACCAAAATCAATGTTTTTGAATTTGTTTCCAAAGCAATGCCATCATCTTGGTAAGTTAAAGTAGAATCGGGATTAAATGTACCTTGTTCGATAAAAGTTTTGGAAAAACGCAAAAAGTTCCCGCCAAATACGTTAAAGTTGCCTTCAATCGTGTGTGGATTGTTACGGCTATCTTTTTCTGAAAAAAAAACAGTATTTTCTTCTGTTTCAATAGCCTTTTTATAGAAAAATTCAATTTGTTTTTTCATATTCTTTTTCATTTAACTCGGCTAATTTTTCTTTTAAGAGATAACGGCTCTCATTCATTTGAGGCGTTATTTTTTGAAAAGTATTAAATTTAATTTGCTCGTTTTCAGTTATTTCTGATTTTACAAGCTGCACAGAGCCATCTTTTCTGATGTCAAAATAGTAAGCTCCTACGCTTTCTGGAGTTAAAGTAGATTCTGCTTCCAGTCCTGTTTCTGCAAGTATTTCTTGAAAGGCTATTTCATTTTTTTGCTGAATAAAATACAAACGCAATAAATTGTTCCATTCTGTCAAAAGGTAACTACTATGGGTTGTTATTTGCAAAAAAGCCCCTTGATTGACCATAAATGCCAATAAATCTGCTAATTTTTGCTGCATAGCAGGGTGAAGATGAGATTCGGGTTCTTCAAAAAGAAGGGAAATATAAGAGGGCGGATATTTTTTTAACAATAAAAATAACGGTGCGAGTTCTTTGATAGATGAGGCTGCGGCGGTTATCGGAATAGATTGATTATCAAACTGATAATATATTTCGTTTTGCCTTGTTTTGATTTCGCCTTCCATAATATCCTTTATTTTTCCCATAATTTCAGCGTTTACTTCTGTTTTTCCAAAATTAGGTTCTCTCAATTTATCCATATCTTTCAAAAATTCGACATACATACGCATATTCGCGCTTACTGCTTTTTGAACAGAAAAAGTGCTGCTAAGAATTGTGCCTCTTGCGGGAGGAAAAATTAAGACGTTCTTTCTGTCATAAGAACGGAATATCCGTCTGTTAATGTGTGTTTTTATTTCAGATATTAGAAGCGTTAAAAATGATGTATTAAGCCAATATTCACTCTTTATATTAACTCCTGAAAAAGAATAGCCAAAAGAGTCCCCATTTTCATTTAATCTACACTCAATATATATATCATCTTGCAAAATCTCCAATTCCGCCTTACAATTTACCTCGTCATAGCCTATCAAACTTCCTACAATTCCTTGTATATTTTCTTTAAAAAAAGCCTCCAATTGTTTCATTTCAAATACAATTTCTACGGTTTCTCCTTTCTTCATTCTTTCTTCTAATTCATTGAAATTGAATAATTTGGCTACAAAATGCTCAAACAATTCTGTCTCTAATGATTTTAAAAAACCATAGACCAAAAAAGCGCAATAGCTTTTTCCCAGATTGCTATCACCTGTGAAAATCAACAAAGGGTGCAAGTCAAAAGAAGTGTCTTTTAATCGCCCTAATTCTTGAATGTGGAACGTAATTTTCATGTTTTTATTAAAATGAATAGGCAAATGTAGCTATTTTTTC
>JAYUZN010000744.1:0-3212 GCA_043751755.1 Bacteroidota bacterium
ACCTTTTCTTCCTGCGTAATTTTCTTTATTTTTTCTATTTTTCCAACTATTTTTTTGGCTAATTTATAGGCATCAAAACTGCCGTCATACGCAGGGTCATTTTCAGTCAAAATGAATTTTTCGATACTATGAGAGCTAAAGTTTTTAGCATCTAAATAAATAGGCAAGCCCCTTACTTTTGCATCAGCCTCTTCAAATAATTGAATATCAATCTCATCTAACTCATCTGTATAAATAGAATGAGCTTCTAACAAGGCTTTTATTGCTTCCTCGCCTATTGCACCTTTTAAAATAGCTTGTTGAATATAGGGCGTAAAAGCATTCTTCGAGCTTTCCTCTTGTATTTTATAGCAAGTCTCATATCCTTCATTTTCAAAAAAAGCAGAAACCGTTTTATTTTCTTTTAATTTTTTAAAAGGTAAATTCAAGTCCATAACATGAAGATTCTCAATTGTTATTTCATTTTTTTCATATATATCAAAGCCTATCTCATCACCTTCCATAGTTGGAAAAGTCATAAATAAAGTATCATTCGGCTGAATAAACGGAGAGCTAAATGCAAATTTATTCGCAAAAACAATCGTTTTTAGCCCTAATAATTGTTGTAATTCCTTTTCCACAACGTCAATTTCAGCATCATAATTTTGTTCTAACGTATAAATTCGTATCTTTTTCCAAATGTTAATTACTTCTTTTGCAACATTTTGTTTGTCATTATACAAGCCTTTTTTTACGTTTTCTAAAACAGTGAGTATCTTCTCTATCAATTGCTTTCCCTCTCGATTAGTCGTAGAGATATTTTGCGGAGACATATTTTGTACACGTCTTGCACTATGCTCTATTTCTTTGTCAATTTGTTTGTATAATTGAAGGATAGTAGTTGCTGTATATAACTCTCTGTTTTTTAGATTTTCATACCTTATGTCTGTGAGAAACTTATAGAAGATTTTGAAAACATCTTCCCCTAAAGTAATTTCTACCAAAGGCTGCTCGTAGGTTCTTTGACGTTCTATTCTGCCTATAGCTTGGTGGAAAAGTGCCATAGAATTAATTATATATTCTGGTACAGCTTGATACTTCGTATTTACAAAGCCTAAATTTTCTTGTTGCAAATATCCCCTAAACTGAGAACGCCCTATTTGCTGTGCGTCCCACAATTTCCATAAATACCAGTAAATTTGTTTGTATGCAGCAATTTCTTTTTTGTTTTCAGGAGGAGAAAACCAATAATATTTGTTTTCAATTAAATGTACACCTTCAAAATCTCTTGTTATACCCGCTTTATCTTTATATCCTAAATTTACCCCATTACTCGCTGTTGCGTATTGAGTAATCAATATTACCTTATCTACCGTCTCATCATTCATTGCAGAAAAATAATCATTATCCCCATTCTCCTCTATTTCTATTGCTTTTTTTGTGTTAAAAAACAAGATATTACAAGATTTATCTTTCCAAGTAAGTTTAATTCCTAAGCCCTCATATATATTTTCAACTTGTAGAATATGATTCAATTCTGCTTGTATATGTTCTGAAATCTGCCCCGTTAAAATCTTTTTAACATGGTCAAAACTTGTTAAAAACACCAAATGCGAACGGTTTGTACTTTTTTGCAATATCCAATCTATACAAGATAATGTTTTGAACACACGTTCTTGCCTATTTTTCCGCGTATCTTCATAGGTCTCTTGTCCATTATCCCAAAATGTTCCTAAATCCTTTAAATATTTTACCATTTTATCCCCATCTGCTAAGGGCTTAATTTTGGAAAAAGCTACTTTACTTTGTCTAATGTTATCTTTCGTTTGCTTTATGGCTAACATTAACGCATTATCCGCTTCTGTAGGAGCGATAAAATTCGTATTTTGGCTTAACCATTTTTCGGAAAAACAATTAACCGTCCTGCGCATATCGCTTGTTGCAGATAGCGCAAACACAAGGTTATTAGCTGCTAATTTTTGAATAATAGCTTCTGGAGAGATATTCAACTCTATTTGTTGTAAGTCTGCATCTAAGTCATCTAAGATATTATCATGCTCAATTTTGATAATACTAAATCCATTTGAGTAGCTAAATTCAGTTGAATTTTGAGCATTATTAGGTTCCATTCCTTTATAGGTTACGGCATTTTCGATATAACGTTGATAAGCACCTACTTCGTTATCGTTTTTAATATTCCAAATTTTGTAGATAATACTTTCTGTTATATCGGGTTTTTGTTGCATAGAAATACTTAATATTTCTATGATTTGCCTAATGGCTAAGCGTATCATTTTGAAAAAAGGTTTCGGCTCTATTGTATATTTGTTGCGTCTGCTTGTTATCGCAAACACGTTTTTTTGCTGCAATAAATAGAATTTTTCCGAAGGAATTTGATGAGTCGATTGAAAAAACACAAGGTTTCTATTATCAAATTTTTTATCGCTAAATACAAAATCTGTGATAGTAGGATATTGATATTTATGCTCTTTTATGGCTATTTTTACGTCATTATGTATTTTGCTTAACTCATTTTTTAAGCCTAACAAGTCATTTTTTTCCCAAAAAGCCTTTGATTCAAGCGCAGGTAATCGCTCAAAAAATATTTTGAGAAACTCTAAAGGATTGTTTAGCGAAGTATCTTTGGCAAGAATTTGTAGAATTTCTGCCTCCAAAAAGTCAAATTCGTCTAAAAATATTACTTTATTTTCAAATATAGGCAGCCTTTGTTTTTTATTTCCGTCAAAAAAGCCATAGCATAATTTTTGAATTGTCCCAAGCAAAATAGTCGTATTTGGGTCATATTCAAATTGAATATAAGGGAAAAGTTGCCAAATATTGGGATTCAACAAAAAAGCTTTGTATTTTTTAGCACTATGTTTTTTGTAGGCATAAAACTGTTTCTTCAATAAAAAAGAGAATTTCAGAAGTGCTGAGTCTAAATAATTTTCGTCAGATTCATCATTATCTCGGTCAATATCTATTCGCTTTAATTGTGTTATGTTTGCCATTTTTTTGGCTAACTCTTTTTTTATCTCCTCTTTATTTTTACCTTTGTAATGGTCATCATATAAAAAAAAGTCGCTATCTACCAAGTTATTTACGATATTTTCTAAATTCTTACCCAATAAACTTAACAAAACTTCTTTGTCCGATTTTAAATAAACATAGGAAGTTATGCCTTCTTTTTCCAAGTCTTTTATGACTTCTTTGATAAGGGCATGGCGATTCGT
>JAYUZN010000745.1:0-2393 GCA_043751755.1 Bacteroidota bacterium
GAGAAAACCGATTTTTTGGGCGAAATAAGGTATCATCATATAAAAAGAAATAGGGCAGATAGTGTTATTTATCCCACGCCAAGTACCGAAAAGGATTCGATTACGAACTTTTATCTCACTGACGATTATTTGGTCTTGATGCAATATGAAAAAGTGTATTCCCATAGTTTAAAATATCGTAAATTGAAGGATACAACCTTTATTTCTACTATCAATAAATCCGAAATCATTTTTTTGGGAATACAAGATGCAAAGTTATTAGCAACTTATGATGATATACTTATCCTTCGACATCTCGACACAGGAATGAAGGATACTTTGTTCAAAAAAGCCCTAAGTAGCCCAATATTAGACCGAAATAGCCTCCTTTTTCTGGAAAAAAAAGACAGTCTTTATTGTATAGGTTTCATTGAAAATGTATATGAAAACGATAAAATACGCTATTTATTCACTTCGAAGGAACGCCTTTTTGATTTGGCTTGCAAGGCAGGAAAAGTGCAATATTCGCAAGGAACGCCTTTTCAATATAATAGGTATGAATGTGTATTATCAAGCCCTTATTTGCCTAAGTTAATCAATACCTTTCATTTTGAGATGGATACCATAACGACTAAAGACGGACACCATTTATACCTACACCCAAAAGTCAAAGCGCAATATGACCGCAAAAGAGCCAAAAATAAAAATGCAGCATTGCCTACGCTTGTCTATGTGTATGGAGGCTTTGATACAGACGTAATGACACAGGCAGATGTTTGTCTTTTGGCATGGTTAGAAGCAGGAGGTTTGTTGTATATTCCCAATATTCCTACCCATCACAAAGGGGGGCAAAAACTGCAAACCATTGAAAATGTGCAAAATGCTGCGCTCAGCCTCATCAAATTGGACTATACAGATTCGGCACATCTTGCAATCTATGGAGCCTCTCATGGGGGCTGGCTCGCTGCTCAAGTGGCTATCTGCCGCCCTACTTTATGGAAGGCTTGTATTATGGAAAAAGGCTTGTCAGACTTGTGTATGTCGCCCATTTGGGACGAATACGGGCAGCAATGGGTAGGAGAATTTGGCGTAAATGAAGACACCCTAAAACTCCTTTCTCCTTCTCACAATTTGAAAAATAATACGAAATATCCTGCCTTTTTAATGATTACAGGCAAATATGACAGGCGCGTTTCCCCCTATCATTCCTATTTGTTGAAAACGGAATTAGAGGCTTTGCCTTCAAAACCCGAAACGTGGCTATATGAGGAGGAGATGGAACATGAAGAACACTCGAATACGGTCAAAATGGAGAGATACGCCCTTATTTACACGTTTTTGCGCGAATATATAGGTTTTGACGATAAATGGCTCGAAATGAATCGGGGAGTGCCATCTCTATTGAATAAATAGTGTGGGTTTTGGGATAATTTCTGCAAAACATGTCATTTCTCAAAGAAATGACATGTTTTGCAGAAATTGTGTTTCGTCTAATGTGGTGGGTTATTTCCTCCAATTGGGGGAGTATCTTTACCTGGTATAGGTATTCTTTGGTCGCTGCTGTCTCCCTTGATTTTAATTTTATTTCCGTCATCTACTATTTCTAGATTCTCTTTCTCTCTATATATAGATGTGGCAGTATCTGCTGTTGTTATCGCAGATTTGTCTTCTTTTTTGAAGGGTGCCTCTGGTATTAGTGGTTGAGGTATGGGGGGAGGCGAAATATGTACTACACCTTCTTGTTTAGGAGGTAAAAATGTTACTTTGGGGGAATGAGATTGGTGTGTGTCAGAAGATTTCGTATCCACTACAGGTATAATTATTCTTTCCTCTTTTGAAGATATTGTTCCTACCTCATCAATCACCTTTTGCATATAGTTGTAAAAAAAAGTAAAGTCTGCTATCTGTGGCTTCTGAATATCAGCAGTAGGCATAAACGTCCATATCCCTATTCCAAAAAGGAGGATGATACTAGGAAAAGCTGGGATTGGAAAAGGGTTTTCAAATAATGTTTTGAGATATATTTTCAGCCTTTCTTCAGCCTTTTTTGCCATTTCTTTGCATCTTTCCACATAAAACATCACTTTATACCGCCACTGATTGCGCTGCACATACTTTGCAAATCGCTGTGCATGTGCATCATATTCTGCCTGTAATTGCAGGCGGTCAATGCCCTTTTCTTTCAAAGCTATATAGCTTTCTACCACTTCCCTATCCATATCATGGCTTGCCAGATGCTGGGAGATGCGTTTTTGGTCTTCTATACAAAGCCTTTGCTCGGCATAGTCGTACAAAGTATTTATATCTATTTGTTGATAAGGAATGAAAATTGAATAAAGTAACAATTTTATAGTCCCGTAGGGACGGCGATATTTATAGAAAAAACATGCCAACCCCTCCCTCTTTTTTTTAGC
>JAYUZN010000746.1:0-2128 GCA_043751755.1 Bacteroidota bacterium
AGCAAGTCCATTAGGTCCTGCCATATTATTTCCTATACAGCTTGTTACTACGCCAGGGCATATAGGGGTAACATCAGCCGCATCATAACATACCCAAACAGGATTGATACCAGACACAGTACAACCTACGCCTGTAAAGTTAAGGGTAGGAACTGGAGTAGGATTGCCGATATAAGGAGGTAGAATGCTTTGATAAGCTGCTCCTTGACAATCTATATAAACGGTGTGATACAGCCGATAATCACAGCCTCCCAAAGATTCGTAAGACATTTCTACGCCCATAAAGTGCGAAGCAAAAAGTCTTTGTAAGCTAAATAAACAAGCAAGTACACAAAAAAATAATGTTTTTTTCATAAAAAATAAATAAAAGGTATGTGCAGGAAAAGAATAGGTAAAGGTAGGGAATTATTATTGTAAATAACAAATTTATTTATCGTCTTGTTGTTAGTGGGGATATTTTGACTTTGCTTAATGACCTCACTGACAACGGAAAAATATTGTTTTGTATAGTTCATGCCTTTCTTTATGTCTTCACAAACAAAGGACAAATAGCCATTTAATACGCATATAAAAAAAAAGCCCCGTTTGTGAGGAGACAAACGGGGGCAAAAAATTTATATTAACGCTCAACTTTCAACTCTTAACTCTCAACTTTTAATTACTTATCTGATTTCTACTTTCTTGCTCACACTTCCTTTGTCTGTAGAGATATTCAGATAATAAATACCTTGACTAATACCTCCTACTTGAAGCTGTTTTTCTACCTGCGAAGTAGCTGAAATCTTTTCAGATAACACAACTTGCCCCAAAGCGTTATACAAAGTTATTTGGCTTGCTTGTGGGGTAGAAAGGGAGTAGTTTACCATAAATGTGCCTTCATTGGGATTAGGATAGATATTTAGCCCTAAAAATAAGCTACTTCCTTCGATAGCCGATAGCATAGAAACGGCTACCGTTTGCGTCAAGACATTGGTACAGCCTCCATTTTGCGCCATAAACTGCACATAATAAGTTCCTTGACTGCTGTAAGTATGCGTAGGAGTTGCACCTGTGGCAGTTGTGCCGTCTCCAAAATTCCAATTATAAGTCAAGGTATTCGTAGAAGCTGTAGCATCAAATACGAAGGTACTTAGGTTTTGCGTATAGGTGTAATTTGCGGTCGGAGCAGTACCTCCTGCATATACCGTTACTATTTTTTCTTCACTAATACAAGGCAATTCTGTTACTTTCCAATTATAGAAAAAATAATATTGGTTCGTATTGAAAGCATCATTATTTGTAATAGAAACCAAGTTTCCTATGTTGTAAGGATAACTTCCACCCAGCGTATTTCTATACAAATCCGTAAGTCCGCTGATTTTTATATGCGCATTAGCCATAGTTTGTAGTTCAAAATCTAAGGAAACCGTATTTAGTCCTGCTTGTAACATAACTGTTTTTTCCCATACAACAGAGCCATATTGGTTCAATACTTGAAAAGTACGGTTGCCAACTCCTTGTGCATATACCTGTACTTCTCTCAATACACAAGGTTGCAATACGTCAAATACGGTCGCACGATTATCGTAGGCATAATATCCGCCCAAGCCGCTATTGTCTGCCTTGCCTCCTATTGTGGGACTGCCCCAAATATATTCTAAGAGTTTGTAGCTGTAGGGCGAAGCAATGACAGGCGTTGTGAGGGTACTGCCTGTGTGTACCAAAGTTCCATTATGAAACCATTTGAGGATTCCGCCTGTCCCTGCTGCGGTGAGGGTAGCACTTCCATTTCCACAGATATATACGTCTTGTACCATAGGCTTCGGCGGACGACTAATGGTGATGTAGTCTATTTTGGTATAGCCTTCTGCCCCAAAATTGTTGCCTGCTGTGAGTGAGACTGTATAAGTTCCATTGTCAAGATAGGTATGCACAGGGTTTTTGGTAGTCGAAGTAGTGCCATCACCAAAGTTCCAACTCCAAGTAATTGCCTGTTGAGTCAAATCTTTAAAATGAATAACGCCATCACAAGCCTGTGTTGTATCTGCTTCAAAGTAAACGAAAGGCTTGTGCGTGGGCTGCACACATGTCCAATGTGCCACGAATCCAGAATCCTTAAATAAATCCGTACTGCGAAAACGAAGGCTTA
>JAYUZN010000747.1:0-1696 GCA_043751755.1 Bacteroidota bacterium
AATGCAGGAAATTATGCAAAGGCTGCGGAGGCTTTCAAGAAAATTCCTACAAGTTCTCCTTTTCATGCCGAATCTCGTTTGAGACTTGGGCAAAGTCAGGCGGCTTTGCAGCAATATTCACAGGCGATTGTTAGCTTCAAAAATATAGGGCGCAAATCTCCGTTTCATTTTGAGGCACAATGGGAACTTGCGAATACTTATTTTGCCAAAGGCGACAACGAAAAAGGTAAAAAAGTGTTGAATGGCTTGGCGAAGGAAAATAATCCCTATCAAAGTCAAGCGCAAGAGAAATTGAGCAAATAATAGGTTTCAAAAGTAGCCAGGGGCTAACGCTGGCAGCGTGTAACCCTTGCTACTTTTATTTATAAAAAATCTGCAAAAAATCCCAAATAAACTCCTACCTTTGCGCCCGTTTTGTTTTAGCTTACAAGTACTAATTATAGCTTTCTTATCTGCGACATCTGCTCTCATCTGCGAAAATCTGCGTGAAATTACACAAAAGTCAAACAAGCTATGACAAAATGGCTGTTAGCACTATCTCGGCAAACTATTTGCCTAAGCTATGCTACATTGCCTCGATTGGCACACACATCACAGATTTGACCTCATGGACAAAAACGCAAGCACAGGATTAATGTTGATAATGGGCATTATGCTCGTATGGTATCTGTTTTTTTTACCTAAAACCACGCCTGAAACCCCAGACCCTGCCAAAACGCAAACGACTCAGCCTGCAAAAGCTGATACAATTGCCCCTGCTGTCGTTATAAACGATACGCTTCAAGGCAAAAAAATGGCGGATATGTATGGCGATTTGTCAGTAGCTTCGCAAGGCGAAAATAAAACCCTGACCCTCAAAACTGAAAAATTGACGGTTACTATTCATACAAAAGGCGGCGAAATCGCAAATGCCGCGTTGAATGAGCATAAAAATTATAACGGAAAGGCGATGTCAATGGTGGCAGATATGCCTCCTGCGCAATTTGCGGAGGAATTTAATTTCCAAAATAGAAATATCTCTACGGCGGATTTGTATTTTCAACCTGTAGGAAATGTGCCGACTTCTGTTTCTGGAAAAGATTCTGCCAAACTCACCCTTCGTGCTACCATAGATGCTACTCGTTTTATCGAAAAAACCTATACTTTCAAAGGGGATAAATATGAGGTACGTTATAATTATAATATGGTCGGTTTAGACGCAGACCTCAAAAATAATACCTATAATATCGCTTGGAAAGCTACTTTGCCGCGTCAAGAAAAAGAGGTAAACAATCAACGCCTCAAAACAACCGTTATCTATAAATCGCCCGAAGCCGTAGAAAAATTGTCTATGACGGAGGCAGAGAAAAAAGAGGTTGCCGAAAAAGTGCAATGGGTTTCGTTTAGAAGTCAGTTTTTTACGTATGCCCTCATTCCCGATAAATCCTTTCATAATGGCACTTTTGAAGTGACCCCTTACCCCGAAGACAGTCTCAACAAAGCCATGTCTGCGAAATTGACAGTGGATTTGGAAAAAGGGAAGGCATACAGCTATCAATTTGTAATGTGTCCGAATGAGTACAAGTTGCTCGACACTTACGGCATGTCGCCGATGTACACATTAGATTTGGGGTGGGGACCCGTAAAATACATTAATGTAGTTACAGCGAAAATTTTTACATGGCTCGAAGGGCTGAATATCAGCTACGGAATTATT
>JAYUZN010000748.1:0-3020 GCA_043751755.1 Bacteroidota bacterium
GAGTGTTAGAAACGACTTCTGCACAGGTGGAATGGAAGTGAGGTATAGGTTTTGGGTGGCGCACTTTTCAAAGGTGCGCCCCCCTTTCAAAGCAGTTACAGGATTTTTTTTACCCCAAAACTAACGAAACCCCAAACAAGCTACGTGTATGTCTTTGAAAGGAAGGTAAGATAAGGAATAAGGAAAGGGAAACGTTTACTTTATTCCCTAATTTTCATTTCTCATTTTTCATTTTTCATTTCTCATTTTTCATTTCTCATTTTTATGAAAACACGTATTGCATTGCTTTTATTGCTCATTATTGGCACAGTCGCTTGCCATCGCAAAGTATGTGGCACAGTATTTCGCCCGCAGACCTGCCAATTAAATCCTATCCCCATGAATCATACAGATTCGATTTCGGGCTTGGAATATACAGATTCTATGTATTTGTCTGTGAATTTTGGGGGCGAAATGATAGAATCTTGCGCAAGTCATTTTCCGTCCTTGTCTTTTGGGGGCGAAGCCATGGCACTTGTGATAATGCCGATGAAATGGGAAAGCCCTATTTGTTCTTTTGAAATCACAAGCAATCAGGCTTTTAACGGCATACCTGCGGGGCAGCCACTCAATGACAAATTGTGGGGCATTGCAGAGGGAAACAAGCTGCCGATGGAGGAGTATTTGCGGATAGTTATCGCCCATCAAACGAATCCCTTTAGCAGTATGAGCGGCTTACTTTTTGAATTTAAGGAAAGACCGCAAACACTTGTGCATACTTTCAGATTGGTTTGTAAGCTCAAAAATAGGACTTCTTTTGAGGTAACGACAACAAATGTAGAATGGAAATAAGCACTAACGCTGGCAGCGTTAGCATTTCAATAAACATATAATATGAAAACAACATTTGCCTTTTTAATCGTCATTTCGCTTATTTTTGCGGCTTGCCACACAGAAGGAGCAAGACCTTGTCCTGACAGATCTATCAAACACAACAATGCTTGTACAGCAGATTGTCCTGGCGTAAAAGCCTGTGATGGCAAAACCTATTGTAATGAGTGCGAAGCTGCAAGGGCGGGTTTTTGGGTAGAATAATACCGCTATATTTTTCACGCGCCCCCGTTTGTGTCTATCATATCTCATCTGTTCACTGCTAACTGTTCACTTCTAACTGTTTACTAATCACTGAATTGACTATTCCACCAGACATATTTGCCGCCTGTTTACACAACGACACAAAAGCGCAATCGGCTTTGTATCGGCTGTGTCACGCGCCGTTGATGCGGATTGGGCTGCGCTATAGTGGCGGAGAGCGACAGGCAGCATTGGCAAATGTGAATATGGCTTTTTTGAAGATTTTGCAGAAATTGGAGACCTACAAAAGCCATATTCCCTTCGAGGCGTGGATACGGCGGATTATGATACATGTGGTTATAGACGATTTTCGGGCGCAAAAGAGCTATCAAGCGAATATACAAAGGCAGGATATGGAGGTTTTTTCGGAAAATGAAAACTATTTTTCGGAAAATGAGGCAGAAACCCGCTTAGATGCGGCAGATATTCAGGCTTTAATTGGCAAATTGCCGCCTGCAACGGCACAGATTTTCACGCTGTTTACCTTTGATGATTACACACATCGGGAAATTGCGCTGCAATTAGAAATTACGGAAAGTGCTTCGAAATGGCATGTAGCTAAGGCAAAAACTTTGTTGAGAGAATATATGAAGGAAAAAAGAAAAATATTCAGCTAATATCTGCGAAAATCGGCTATCACCTGCGAGTATCTGCGAGAAATAAAAAGCGTCATGAACCATACTGACAAAAACTGGGAACAAAACATGAAACAAATTCTTGACGAGCAAGAAATTGTTTTTGACGAAACAGACTGGGAAGCCGCACAAGGGCTGATTCAGGCTGCAAATCTGCATGTTCTGCCAACAAAGCGCAAAAAAAGAGGCTTAGGCTGGCTGTTTAGCCTGCTTTTTGTAGGAGCTTTGTTGAGTGTTATGGTAGGAAGTGGGCATTTTGTGCCGCAAAAAATGGCTGCAAAAGAGCTTTTTCAAGGCGAAAAGAAGGAGAATATTGCGCCCAAAAAGCTGATAGAGGAGAAAAAAATAGTTGAAGCTATTGCCATTTTGCCCGAAAATAAAACAGAAAACAAGGCTTTTATTTCGCCGAAACAGGAGGTTTTGCCGAAAAAAATGGCAGCTAATCCTGCTATAAAAGAAGCAAAAACAGGAGCAAATTTTGCTCTAAAAGAGGCTGTTTTCGCAGAAAATGAAGGGATAGAAAAGGCTGCTGTTTCTCCAGAAAATGAAACAGGAATGCTGTTAGCTAATAAAGTAATAACAAGCAATTGTGGTGGTAGAACGATTAATCCACAAAAGATAGTTTTACAGGAAATAGAAATTACCTCGAATCAGAATAAGTATCTCATTATCAATTATTTATCAAGCAAAAAGCAAGCTAATTTCTTCTCTCATTTCGGCGCAAATGCCTATGCAGGAGCGGCTTACAGCTTACAACCTTATCTAAATTCTACTTTTTATGGAGGAGTAAATCTTACATACACCGTTTCTCCTGTATGGAAATTGACTGTTTTTGCGAATTATTCGGAACGAAAAGTGAATTTTGTTGCAACAAATTTGCTTTCTCCGAATGGCACTGGCTTTGTGAGTAACCCTGATAGCATAGCCGATTTTACGAATGTTATTGTGCCGCCGAGTGGCATTACCGCAAACAGCAGCATCATGACTACAGAGCAGATTTATCTGCGGGGAGCGCGCTATATAGGCGGCGGAATTGGGCTTTCTTTTCCTTACAAAAGGCATGAATTTTTTGCCAATGTGGGCTATCAATATGTGCTGGGCACAAAAAGCAAATATACTGTAGAAATAGTTGATAACCAATCACTTGTGTATAAAAATACTCAAAATATAAAGACTTTTGTGGCAGGGATAAATCGCACAGACATAAGCGTAGGTTTGGGCTATCAATATGCGATTACCAGAAAAATAGGCGTCCAAATTGCGGTAACGAAG
>JAYUZN010000749.1:0-3779 GCA_043751755.1 Bacteroidota bacterium
ATATTCTTCATTTCGTAACAGATTAAATCATGCAATACACACACTCGCCCATCAAATCGTGGGCAATGGAAGACCGTCCGCGCGAAAAAATGCTGCAAAGAGGCTGCGATTCCCTCACAGATGCGGAACTTATCGCTATTTTATTGGCTACAGGCACACGCGAAATGTCTGCCGTAGAACTTGCTCAAACCGTTTTGACGCAAATAGGCGGCTTCGGGAAAGTTGCCCGCTCTTCTATCAAAGAATTGACAAAGGTCAAGGGAATTGGCGAAGTAAAAGCCCTGACTTTGGCAGCCGCTTTTGAACTTGGAAAAAGAAAGGCAAGAGAAGAGGTTTTTGCTACAAGCCTCACCAATTCCGAATTAGCTGCCCGTTATTTGATAGAAAAAATCGGCAATTCGGAGCAAGAAGTCTTTTATATCTTGTATTTAGACAAAAAAAATGTAATCAAATACGAAAGTCTGCTATCAAAAGGCACGATTAATTCCACCGTTGTAGATATTCGTTTGCTTTACAAAGAAGCTGTTCAGCAAGCCGCAGCAGGGATTATCGTGGCGCACAATCACCCTTCGGGCAATGTTACACCGAGTCAAGCCGATTTTGAGATAACACACAAAATCAAAGAAGCAGGGAAATTGTTTGACATATTGCTGCTTGACCATGTTATAGTGTCGCAAAAAGAGTTTTATTCTTTTGCAGATAATGGGAAACTGTAGTTTTCGGGTAGGTTTGTGTTTAGGGGGACGCACCTTTCGAAGGTGCGTTCCCCTAAACACAAAAATCTGTGTGAACCTCAAAGGCACATTTTCAAGGTAAATCCCCCCCATTGATGATGCGTTTGTGTGCTAAATTCGGGCGTGAGATAGGCGAGAAAATAGTCCACACTCACGCCTTTGTAGGCTGCTGTTGCGCCAATATAGCCCTCTGCAATGAATCTATTTATCGCATAATTCGGAACGGTATAAGGGCTTTTTCTGTTAAAAATGCCACCTTGTAACATGGCATTATAGCCCACAATTTCGCCTCTTGCTTGCATAAACAAATAGAGTTGAAACTTTTGGCTTGTTTCATGTTCAGCCGTTCCTTTTTTTGCCAAACCTGTCATTGTGCCAAAATAGCTATTCATTTTGCCAATCCTTATCAAGCCGCCGCCGCCTATATTATCGTACAAAGTCCCCACTTTTGCCTGTCCAAAAGCTATCATTTCTATCCATTTTGGGCGAGAAAAAACCATTTTATCATAGCGAATTTCATATTTTAACACGACATCATTGGCAATTTGGTACTTCCAACCCAAAGGTTTGACATTACGCGTCCACTTATGTATCAAAGTTTGACTCACCTGTCCACCGCCAATGGGTCCCATAATGCCTATCGCAAAATCGGTAGAAAGTCGCTGTTTTTGGGTGGCATCATTTGACACCAAAAAATGCCCAATACAGGTATAGCCGCCATAAGGGTGGTCTCCATATCGAATAATAGAATCCGTAACTTGTTCGGGGGTAAAGCCGTCCCGTTTCATGCGCAAGCCATAATAATTGAGGGCATTCATGCCCAAATCTGGGAGGAGGTAGCGCGTAGGTAGCCGTCTAAATTTGGAATTCACCCATTCATACCGAATACCTTGTGTATAATACTGGTCAGTCGCTGCAAAGAAATCGTTTTCGTATTGAATGGTAAAATAGCGATTTTGGCTCAAGTTTTGGGAAAAAACTAAGCTGGGAAGGAGGAGGAATAAGTAGGAAATTGTTTTCATCTGGCAAAAATTTTATGGCACGCAGATTTTCGCAGAAGGGGACGCAGATTTTGCGCAGATAATGCCTTAATTTGCGAAAATCTGCGGTTAAATCTGCGTTCATCTGCGAGAAAAACAACTCATTCCTCACAATCTTTTCGCAGACTTGTATCAAAAATAATCGGAATATGCAGTTTTTGCGCAATCGGTTTCCACCTTGGAATCGCAGCTACAACCCGCAAGGCTTCTGCGTCATATTGAGGAGAAAACGATTTTACAATATAGGATTCTATCATTTTCCCTTTTTCATCTATATTGCAAAAAACGACAACTTTGGGGGCTTGCGAGCCTGTTTTATCCAAAAAATTCAAATGACAATAGATAAATTTCCACATTTCCGCCTCTGTCATACCCAAATTGTTGAGGCTATCGGCTTGTTGCGAAACCTTTGTCCAAAATTTAGGACCATACCCTTTTATCATTTCCTGATTCAAGGTATTATTATAACATTGTGCCTCCATTGTTAGCATTTTTTCTACAAAAACAGGGCGAATATGATAGCGATTGTCAAGCACCCACAAGTAGCTGGTAAAATCGGGCGAAGGATGCTCGAAAAAATAATACTTCGCATTGTCGTTTGTTATATCCGTCAAGGCATTTGAAATTCCTTCACGACAAGCATCAGGGTAGCAATCATCAGGATTTTGCTCACAAAGTTCCGCTATCATTTCAGCCTCTTTGCTACGTTCACTCACACCTCTTGTATGTTCTATTTGTGCAAAAGAAGCAGCCGAAAAGAGTAAAAGCAAGGGAATAAATATGTTTTTTTTCATTTTGGTGTGTTTGTTTGGCATAAAATATGAGCCATAAATATTCGTATGGTATCATTTTAAGTTAAAATATCTCTAAGTAGAGTGGCTCACTTTCGAAAAGTGAGCCACTCTATTACCCTATTTCTACGAATAAAAAGAGAGAGAGTTATATTTTATTTGAAAAAATATCCCAAAAAAATACATTTCTTTTATCTACAAATACCTACAAAAACAGTACCATTTTATCCCTCACCTATGTGGTAGTAATCAATTCTACATCAAATATGAGGGTAGAATTTCCGGGTATTTTTGCTCCTTGCCCCTGCGCGCCATAGCCCATTGCTGAAGGAATGATAATCACAGCGCGCGCACCCGGCTTCAACTGTGGAAAAGCAACTTGCCAACCTTTGATAACCTGCCTTAACGCAAATTCCGCAGGTACACCCCGCTCATACGAACTGTCAAATACATTTCCGTTGAGTAAACGACCATGATATTTTGCTAAGACTTTGTTCTCTATCGTAGGAGCAACTCCCGCGCCTTGCTCCAGAATATAGAGTTTTACGCCTCCTTCTAACTCCATCACTTTCGAGGAATCGGCAATCTCAAAAGGCGGTTTAAGCCCTGTGCTTGCAGGGGTTGTAGGCGCAGAAGTAGTGGCAGGAGCTGCGGCAGGAGTAGCCTCTGTAGTGCCAGAATTTCCTGATTTGCAAGCAATTAGTGAAATTGCACATGCGAAAACAAACAAGTATATGCTTCTCATACAATAAAAAAATGAAAATAAATGTTTCAAAAAAATGGAAATAAGTGCGCAAATATACGTGAAAAATGCGAAAGGTAATTAAAAAAAAACGCCTAATGCTTTGGCATTAGGACGTATGTAGAATTGCCATTTGGAAAATGGCAAGTACAGTTTTATTTTAGGATTTTGATGGCTGCAAGTACCAAACAGCAGCCTACAACCCCCGAAATGACGGAGTCAACAAAGCTGTTACCCATATTGAAGTGCAAAACCGTATCTAACACATAATGTCCTACAGCACTGCCTGCAATGACAAATAAAGTGTTCATTATCAAGCCCCAGCCTTTAACGCTCATTATTTGACTTGTGAGCCAAAAGATAGCAACACCTAATAAAATGGAGTAAATCATTGTTGAAAATGGTTGAAATGTGTGAGAAAAATAGGTCGTACAATTAGAAGAGGTATTACGTAGATTGGCAAAAAAAGTTG
>JAYUZN010000750.1:0-4853 GCA_043751755.1 Bacteroidota bacterium
ATGATAATTCCATTTGGGTCTATCAAAAAATTGGCTGGGACAGAGCCTACGCCATAGAGTTGTGCGGCGGCATTGTTCCAATATTGAAGGTCAGAAACCTGTTTCCATGTCAATTTATCTTGCGCAATCGCTGCGAGCCACGCCTCTTTTGATTGGTCTAAAGCCACGCCCAAAATGTCAAAATTTTTCTTTTTGTATTGATTATAGGCTTTTACAACATTCGGATTTTCGGCTCGGCAAGGCTTGCACCATGAAGCCCAAAAATCTATCAACACATATTTTCCTTTGTAAGAAGACAAGGAAATGGGCGCGCCATTTGGGTCATTTTGCGTAAAATCTGGCGCAGGTTCGCCCAACCATTTGAAAAAAGTCGTAACCATTACCCCATATTTGTCCTTTTTTTCGGTTTCGGAAAGCATCGCATACAGCTCTTTTTTGTCTTCTAATGTATATTCAGGAGCTTCTTGATTGGGCGCAGGCACATAAAAAGCAGCAGCTATGAGGCTTTTTATCTGCGATTTTGGCGTATTTTTGAGATGCGTGAAGGCAATATTTCTTTTGGCTATAAGAAAAGAATCCAATCTTGTGGCACTTTTATCGCTCAATTTGCCGCCATTTTGTTGAAATTCCGCATTTAAGCCTTGCATAAAGGTGTTATATTTCCCTTGATTCTCATTGACTTTGCTGGCAACTTCCGCAAATTCGTCCTGACTTTTGGAGCCTGTAATTTTGAAAGACGCAAAATCGCCTGCTTTTCCCTCGATTTTAACGGCAGTATTTTCTAAAACAAGCTGCGCTATAGGCTTATTTTTGAGGTCTTGCGAAATAAAAGTCTGTTCAGGATAGGCAATTTTGCCTTTAAATTCAAAAGTTCCGCCCTTTATTTCGGCTGTGTCGATAGGCGTAGTGCCATTCGATTGTGCGTTAAAAGCTAACAAATATATTGCGCCATCTGTCAAGCCGTCTATTTTGCCTGTGAGGGTGTAGCCGCTGCCGCCTGAAGTTGTTGATTCGGCAGTTTTTTCGCCTGTGGTGCTTGTATTTTTTTCGCAAGCGAAAAAGAAAGTAGCTATTGCTCCGAAAAGGAGAATGTGTGAAAATTTATGCATGATAATGTTGTTGAATGATTGTTATTCCTGAGCCATTTCGCCCAGTAAAAATATTTATATCTTCGTTAAAAGTCAAGTCATAATCGAATCTGCCATGCAGATTTTTGACAATTAGCCTTTTTATCATAGTTGAAATGGAAATTAGCTTGCAAAGATACGGGAAAATCCGCAGAAAAATTAGCCTACTTTTTTTATCCAACAAAAAGCCGTAACTTAACGGCTCAAATAAAATATAACGCCTTGTACAGAAAAAGAGCTATCCTACTTTTGCCTTATCATTTTGTGCGGTTTTTCAAGAATAGAACGCTTTGTGTTGCGGTTTGAAAAACTGCACGACTATGTAAGGCCAATTTCTTTACAGCAGGAGTCAAAGTATAAAAAAAATTAAACATTTCTGCCAAAATGTCAGTATAAGTGGTATATTTGTAATTGAAAATGTATAATTGCGTTGCACGTAGCTTGCCGAAGTGAAAATTAGGTAAGTCCTTTATTTTTGCAATGCCCATTTTCAATTTTCAATTCTCAATTTTCAATTTCTCCCATGACACTCGCACAAATAAAACAACAATTCCGAATTATCGGTAACAATAAACAGCTCAACAATGCCGTAGAAATTGCGATAAAAGTCGCCCCTACGGAGGTTTCTGTTTTGATAAATGGCGCAAATGGTACAGGCAAAGACGTTTTTTCGCGCATTATTCACCAATATTCTAAGCGAAAACATTCCCCTTTTATCGCTATCAACTGTGGGGCAATCCCCGAAGGCACGATGGATTCGGAGCTGTTTGGGCATGAAAAAGGCTCTTTTACCTCCGCTTATGATGCCCGAAAAGGCTATTTTGAGGAGGTCGAAGGCGGCACTATTTTCTTAGACGAAATCGCAGAAATGCCTTTGGCTACGCAAGCGCGTTTGTTGCGTTTGTTGGAAAATGGCGAGTATTTGCGGGTAGGTTCGAGTAAAATTCGCAAGGCAAATGTGCGCATTATTGCTGCCACAAATAAGAATCTCATCGAGATGATTCATAAGGGGAAATTTCGGGAAGACCTGTTTTTTCGCCTCAATACGGTTTCTATCCTTGTGCCGCCTTTGTTGGAAAGGGGCGAAGATATTGAGTTGTTATTCAATTATTTTGCTTTAGAATTTTCGGATAAATATCAAAGAGACTCTGTAGAATTGACTGATGATGCGGCAGAAATGCTGTATAAATATCGCTGGCCGGGCAATATTCGTGAGTTGCGCAATTTGGCAGAAAAACTTACGGTTTTGATAAAGGGAAACATGATTACGCCCGATATTTTGCAACAAAATTTGCTGATTCAGGAAACCTATTTGCCGAGTTTGGTGCGGGCTGCGCAGATGAATACGTCTGGAAATGAGCCAGATATGGCGCACAGTCAAAATCGCGAGGTAGATATGATGTATCAGTTGATTTATGAGTTGAAAAAGGAGGTCGCAGATATGAAACAAATGATGTTTCGGGGGCTTACGGGTAAGGAAAAGCCGTATAGGACGGAGGAGGAGGAAGATGAGGTGGAATATGAGCCTACAAATCATTTTCGCACGCCCATTTATGCGGATAACAATGCAGAAATCATTGTCTCAAAAACACTTGCCAAGAAACTTAGCCCTGCCTTAGAAGAGTCGCTTTCTTTGGAACGAAAAGAAAAGGAAATGATAAGTCGCGCGCTGATTCGACATCACGACAACCGCAAAAAAGCGGCTGTGGAATTGGGGATTTCTGAACGCACTTTGTATCGGAAAATTAAGGCGTATGAATTGGAATAGGCATTGTTTCGCGCAGATTTTCGCGGATTAGGGACGCAGATTTACACAGATTAAGAAAAATCTGTGTAAATCTGCGTGAAATTATATCAATCTATCAACCATTTTTGGATTTCTTCTTCCGCTATTTCCAATATTTCTGCGACTTCAGCTAAGCTCGCGCCTTGAGCGATTTGCTTTTTTGCAAAAGTTTTTCCTGCTGTAAAGAAAAAAGAGCAAAATTTTTCGGCTTTTGAGCCTAAAAACCGCAAAGTTTGCAAAGAAAGCCCACGCAAAGGACGCAAAGCGAGTAATTTTGAGTTATTCCTTTGCGTTCTTTGCGGTTCCTTTGCGAACTTTGCGGTAAAACGAGAGATATTTGCATCTTGTCAGCTCCATTTTCTTTACAGCAGGAAATAATGTAAAAAAAATCCCTAATTTTGGCTTTACAAAGTTATTTTTTATGAAAATATATCCATTCATCGTAGTATTGCTTTTCCTAAGTTCCTGTTTTTCTTTGAAATACAATTTCACAGGAGGTGCGCCACCTGACCCACGTATTAAAACGTTGTCAGTGATTCCATTTACGAATGAGTCGCCTTTGGTCATAGCCTATCATTCACAGCAGTTTACGGAGCAGTTGCGCAATCGTTTTTTGCAGCAATCGAGTCTTTCTTTGTTGGCAAACAATGGAGATGTGCAGTTGAGTGGGGCAATTCTTTCGTATAACATTAATCCTGTTGCCGTTTCGAGTGGGACAACTATCAATTCGGGGGCGGCGCAGAATCGTATGGAGGTTTCTGTGAAGGTAAAATATGAAAATCGGGTAAATCCCATTGATAATTGGGAGCAAACCTTTCGGAGTTTTCAGGATTTTAATGCAGGTACGCCGATTTCTTCGGTAGAAAGGGAGTTGATAGAGAAAATAAATGACCAACTTACGCAGGACATTTTTAGTAAGTCGTTGGGAAAATGGTAGTTATTTCACGATTTCACGCAAATTTTCACAGATGATAGCAGATTTCGCAGATGTATCTATTTATCTGCGAAATCTGTTCTTTATCTGCGTTTATCTGCGTGAAACAAGCCCTATTTCAATGCGGCTTCCACAGCAGCTGTTACGTCTTTGTGGTTGATAGAAGTCGTAGGGTCGAAAGAAGCTATCACTTTTCCGTCTTTTCCTACCAAGTATTTCTGAAAATTCCAAGTTACTTTGCTGCTTGTGGCAGAAGTAAGATATTGATAAAGCGGGTTTATATCGTCCCCTTTTACCGAAATTTTGGAAAACATTGGGAAGGAAACGCCATAATTTTTGCTGCAAAACGTCTGGATTTCGCTATCAGAACCCGGCTCTTGATGCATGAAATTATTGGCAGGAAAACCCAAAACCTCTATGCCTTTTTCCTTATTTGCTTTGTAAAAAGCCTCTAACTCCGCATATTGAGGGGTGAGACCACATTTGCTTGCCGTATTGACGATAATCAATACCTTGCCTTTGTATTGAGAGAGCGCAATATCTTGCCCCTCCAAACTTTTCATTGTGAAGTCGTACACAGATAATTCTGCTAATGGTTTGCCGTTGATAGAAGAAACGGGTGCGTTGCTCATGGAAAGTAAGCCCAGCAAGCTAAAAAATAATTTTTTCATGATTTTTGGTTAATCTTGTGGTTTCACGCAGATGATAAGTAGTTGAAAGTTATAAGTTGAGAGTTGAAAGTTAGTATAATTACCTAATAATTAATACTTTATACTAAAAACATATTCCTAATTTATTTCTCACTCATACTTAGCAGATAAAAACAAACAGATAAATCTGCGACATCTGCCTTATCTGCGCAAATCTGCGTGAACTAAAACATACGTAATTCAAACTGCGAAAGTACATAATAGTTTCAAAATAAGCCTCAATTTTTCAAATCCGCAGGCGTAGTGATTTTGATATTATCATAACTGCCTTCCACAATCGCTACCCTTTTGCCCGA
>JAYUZN010000751.1:0-1798 GCA_043751755.1 Bacteroidota bacterium
TTCAGCACTACATAAGCCTGCTTGGAAGAGAGTATTTTATCCACTTTTTCTTTCTTCCATTGCGGAAAATACAAGGCAATATATACCTCTACTGTCCCACTTACAGATACCAAAAAGCCTTCCTTAGAATCTTTCAAGGTTTCGGTCAAGATACCACTTAAATCGAATTTCAGAATGGAATAGCTGTTTCGCAGAGCTGTAGGATGCTGCCCTATATAATATTTCCCAAACAAGGAATCGAACTTGTCTTTTGCTTGTAGGTCATAATAGTACGTCAATAGGCTCACAAACAGGCTTTTGCCAAATCTGCGAGGGCGGAGGAAAATGATTTTTTTATCCCCTTCATTTTCCAACATTTCTATATAATGTGTCCTATCCACATAATGGAAATTTTCGGAAACCAATTCTTTAAAATTAGAAATGCCGTAAGGTATGTGAATCTTGTTATTCATAATTTATTGGAATAAATGATGGAGAGTATTTTACACTTCTTTCACATAGTTAGCAGTATCGCCAATATAGACAATCAAATGTGCTTTGAGCTGCGGAAGTGCGCAAAAATAAGGGGGTTTCTTGTACTCTGCCAGCTGCTTTTCGGCGGCTTCTAAGTATTTTTGATAGGCTGTGGCGGTCATTTTTTTTCGCTCTGCTTTGGAAAGATATTTTAATTCAAAGATAAAAGCGTTGGGAACCTCTGTAAAACGCACCGTTTTTTCCCAATAAATATCTACATAGCCGCGCCCTGTCTCATATTCGCTATGCAAAAACAAGGCATCAGAAGAGGAAAAAATAGTGGCAAACAGCATTTTGAGATGCTTTTCGCTAAACTTAATGGCATCTCGCCCAGATAAGCGTTTTGATAATTCGTTTACCACTTTGATAAGCGGCTGAAGATTATTAAATTCAATTAATTCCATGAGGGCTTCGTGATAGCCTAATACATCTCCATTAATTTGTGCTTTTTCCATCAAAATTTGGCGAAAATAGTCGAAATAAAGCCGTTTGATTACATAATTTGGAATACGAAAGTTTATTTTGGCATATTTTGCGCCTTTGATAGTGATGAGTCCATTGTAATAAATGAGGCTCATAAAGTCTTTTTTGTCGAAGTGTTTTTCAAAGGTAAATTGCTCTGTAAGTTCAGAATATACATCTCCATCTTGCAAAAACTCCTCCAAAATGGCAATGTTTTCCGATTCTCGCCCGCCTATCATGAACTGTCTGCGGATTTTGGAATAGTCGCTCATTATGTTGATGTCCATCATATTGAAGGGATAATGCCCCATACTTCGATATTTATCTGCAAAATATAAGACCATATCCGAGTTATAAACCAAAGTATCTGCTTCTACCGCAAACTTGTAGCCGTCATACCAAGCGGTTATATCTGCCATTACCTTATTAAGTTCGGAATCAGGAACGCCTACCCCTGTCAAAATTTCGGCTACTTCGGGAGCTTTGAACCCCATCATTTCATTAAAAGAAGGGTGCATACTAAGGTGCTTCAGGATATTAAAGCCGCTTGTCAAGCCATCGAGGGTAACGGGAGAAACCCCTGTAATAAAAATTCTATCTACAACACCTTCCCCTGTGGCTATTTTGATGGTTTCGTAAAACTTTCGAACCCAACCATTGCGACTAACAGAAGTTTTGAAAGCCTCCCCCCCCCCTCCCCCCCCATTTTTGGGGGGAGGGGGGGCAGACGGTTTCAAGAAAATTGTAAGCCGAAATGGCTTTGTACGCAAATTTTATGAAACCATAAAAACGGCTACGGGGGAAGGAATTGTAAACCGTATCT
>JAYUZN010000752.1:0-4183 GCA_043751755.1 Bacteroidota bacterium
ATTTCTGTATGTGCGGCATTGCCATATTTAGCTGCTGCAAGGCGGGAATAATGATAGTCTTCTGAGCCAAAAATGGCTTCTTCGGGGGTATTTACGATGGAAAAAGTTGGCACATTTCCCAAATTATGTTTTTTTATAATGGCTAATAACAAGGTGCTATCTATGCCTCCACTCAAAAATAAGCCGCAAGGTACATCTGCAATGAGGTGTCTTTGAAGGGAGGAAATGAGCAAATCTTCTAGGATATCTGAGGTTCGGTGGGTTTCTAAAACCCGCCGAACCTGTCCATACATTTCGCTTTGTATTGCCTTTCCATAAGTATATTTGAGCCATTTCCCTTCCTCCAATTCAAAAATATTCTTAAAAAAAGTCTGCGGCTTTTTGGCATAACGAAACCGCAAATAATGGGGAATCTGCGCAGCATTCAGCTTTTTTTCTACCAAATGCGAAGCCAAAATGCCTTGAATTTCGGAGGAAAAAATGAGGTAGTTTTCGTCTTCAAAAAAATACAAAGGTTTCATGCCACTGCTATCACGCGCCGCCAAAAGTTGCTGTGTTGAGTTGTCCCAAAACACAAAAGCAAACATTCCATTGAGCTTTTCAAGGCATTTTTCAGCTTCTAACCTAAGCAAATGAAACAATACTTGTGCATCAGAACGGCTCGGCAAATGGATTCCTTTTTCTGCCAAAAAGGGGATAAAATCTTGAAAATTGTATATTTCTCCCTTAAAAATCAGCACATATCTTCCATTTTCTGCGATAAGGGGTTGGTTGGAAATATCGCTTGTATCAATGATTTTGAGGCGATTATGTCCAAAATGCAGTGCGCCTTTTTGAGTCTCTGTTACATAAACGGCAGAGTTTTCGCGCCCTCTGTGCAAGGTGCGAAGGTTCATTTGTTGAATGGCTTGTGTATCCGCCTTTCTGTTCTTGTATAAAATGAAATTGATGCCGCACATTATAAGGGAGTTGAGCGGTCTTTTAGGATAAGAGTGGCTCACTTTTGAAAAGTGAGCCACTCTTATGCACGAAAAGAACTATAAATGCCTTTCAGAATGATAGCTTGAGCGCACAAGCGGACCACTTTCCACATATTTTAAGCCCATTTCCAAGCCTTTTTCTTTGTAATGCGCAAACAAATCGGGGTGAATAAACTCGTGTACAGGCAGGTGCATTTTGGTCGGTTGCAGGTATTGCCCAATCGTAAGTACATCACAACCATGCCTTTGCAAGTCCTGCATCAACTCATATACCTCCTCTACCGTTTCGCCCAAGCCTACCATAAAGCCCGATTTTGTGCGGGAACCCATGTCTTTAGTGCGCTGAATTTGCTCCAAACTGCGCTCATATCTCGCTTGCGGACGCACACGCCGATAGAGTCGTTTTATGGTTTCCATGTTATGCGAAACAATTTCTGCCCCTTCATTCACAATCAACGCCAAAGCCTCCCAATTCGCTTTCACATCAGGAATCAAGACCTCCAAAGTCGTTGTAGGACTCATTTGTTTTGTGAATTTTATCGTTTCTGCCCAAATTCCTGCCCCAGAATCTTTCAACTCATCTCGATTGACGGAGGTTATTACCGCATGTTTTACCTTCATTTTGAGAATCGCCTCTGCCACTCTGCGCGGCTCGTCCAAATCCAAACTATGCGGCTTGCCCGTAGCTACTGCACAAAATGAGCAGGAACGCGTGCAGGTATTTCCCAAAATCATAAAAGTAGCCGTTCCCTCGCCCCAACATTCGCCCATATTCGGGCAGCGCGCACTCTCACATACGGTATGCAGTTTGTTATCCTCTACCAAATGTCGCACTTCTGTAAAGGCTTGTCCATAAGGCAGTTTTACCCGCAACCACGAAGGACGCGCGCCATTGCCCGGCAGGTTATTTTGTATGAGTGTTTCGGTCATGTTTTTATATTTCGTTCCTTATACATCAAAACTCCCATTTTGATAGAAAAGTTTTGGAGCTTTGTGCAGATTCTAATTGCCAATATTCGTTTTACCTAAAGTCAAAGCCCGCCGTCATTCCCCCGTCTATAACCACATTTTCCCCATTGATATATGTGGTAGCAGGGTTCGCCAAAAAAGCCACTAAGTCCGCAATATGTTCAGGTTTGCCCATTTTTCCAGAGGGGATTTGCTTCAAAACTGCCTCAAAATAAGCCTTGTTATATTCGTTTATTTCTGTCATTTCTGTGGCAATATATCCGGGGGAAATGCTATTTGCGGTAATGCCAAAGTTGCCCCATTCTACTGCAAGCGACTTAGTATAGCCGATTAAGGCATGTTTTGTAGCTGCATAAGTCGAAGAGCCTAATGCCCCAAATTCCCCCAAAATAGACGAAATATTGATAATTCTGCCAAAACCTTGCTTTTTCATTTCGGGCAAAAGTTTTCTACAAAACAAAAAAGTACTTTTTACATTTGTGTCAAACACCTTATCCCATTCTTCTTCCGAAACCTCATCTGCTTTGTGAAAAGGTCCGCCCCAACCCGCATTATTGACTATAACAAGGGGCAGATTTCCCTGTTCTTGTTCTATTTTTTCCAAAGTTGCCTCCACCGAAAGGGCTTGTGAAACATCACATTTATAATAAGTCGCTTTTCCGCCATTTGCGTGAATCAAGGCAGAAATAGCTTGTAATTTTGGTTCATTTCGGGCGAGCAATAGGCTGTGATAGCCTTCAGTAGCGAGTTTGAGGGCGATAGCTGCGCCAATTCCTTGACTTGCGCCTGTGATGAGGACGGTTTTTTGAGACATATTGGAGAGATTTAGGAGCAAAATTAGGATAATTTTAGGGATTGTGAGTATTTTGTTATTTATGTTTTTTGAAGTATTACAAAACACACTCTCATTTTGAGGGTATTATTGGCTATTTCTACCCATACTTTTGTTCTTATGATTTTAGAAAAAACAGAATTTCAATTATTGATTATCAACAAAATAAAAAACCTGCGCGAACAACATAAGGTAAGTCAGGCTCAAATCAGTGATATTATCGGCTTGAATAGTGTTGGACAAGTTGGGAATATCGAGAGTCCAAAGTTCAAACATAAATATACCTTAGAACAGATTTATGTACTTGCAGTCCATTTTAATTATCCTGTTGCAAACCTATTTTTAACAGAAGAAGAGCTAGGAAAACCTGCTTCAGAAATAATTGATAAACTCTTATTAAAAATCATAGCATATAACAAATAAATAGAACTATGAGTAACGTAATTCAAGTAAACGATTTTGTGGTTGCATTAGAAGACATTGATGATGTTGAATATCAATCCGTTGGCTTAGTTCAAACAATTGATGAGCTTTCTGTTAGCGTATTTTTTATTGGAAAAAGGAAAACAATCACAACCTCTCAAGATAATGTAGAAGGCTTAGATATAACAAAAACAGGAAAACCTTATCCCGTAAAAATTTGCAATATCTGTCATGTTTTGAAGAAAGAAAATGATTTTGAAGTAAATCAAACAGATGCAAAAGGGCGAAAAACAACTCGCCCAAGTTGTAGAGTTTGCCGAGTAGCAATAGACGGGACAAAATTATCTCATGCAGACAGCTTAGAGATGGACAAAATTAAGCCTGCTTTATTATTTACTTGTCCTATTTGTCAAAAAATGTCGATTGTAGGGGTTACTGCAAATTTGGTAAAAGACCACGACCACAAAACAGGAAAAGGACGAGAATGGATATGTGATAGCTGCAATACAGGTTTGGGAAGGTTTAAAGATGACATCAGTTTACTTGAAAATGTGCTTTTGTATCTAAAAAAATATAATTAAAAATCCAATAAAAACTGCGTTTCTAACATTTTTATTCGTTCCTTTGCAATCTCCACATATTCTTCGGAAATATCGAATCCGATAAAATTTCGTTTGTGCAGTTTTGCCATTTTGCAAGTCGTTCCCGACCCACACATAGGGTCTAATACTACATCTCCTTCATTTGTCCACGAAAGTATATGGTCTTTTGCTAATTTTTCGGGAAAAATAGCCGTATGCTTAAACGCTATTTTATCATTTGTAGAGCCGCCAAGCCCGACTGCATATTGCCAAATATTAGTCAACGTTTTTTCTGCATTCAGTTCTCCCCAAACTTTATTATTTACGCCATCAGTTTTTTTGTTTGCCACCAATTTTTCTTTGCCTTGTCGAATCGTTTTCGTTTTCAAAGGATTAAA
>JAYUZN010000753.1:0-2230 GCA_043751755.1 Bacteroidota bacterium
CTTTTGAACTTTTTGACCAACCAATCCGCACAAGCCTTATGCGACTTTGTACCCGTAACCCGAAAGCCAAAAGAAAGCTGTTTTTCGATAAAAGTATAAGCACTATCTGCATTAAAAGCAGGTGCGAGTTTCACATTTGCCTGTGCCGGCGGCGGCGTATCTTGCTTAGGCGGATTTTGCGAATCTTCTGTTCCACAGCCCCACAAAGCCCATAGAACACAAGTAGCAAGGAATATTTTTTTGTACATAAAAGAAAAGTGGCTAATAGAAACAGGTGCTGTCGCTATTTCGCCACAAATTTAAGGGTAATTTACAGATATATTCATTAAAATTATGTAATTATTTAGGTCACCACAGATTAAGGAACATGAAAAGAATAAAATCATCATTTACCACTAAGGCACCAAGGAAACTAAGAAAGAAAAATGTGGCTTAGATGCCTTCTTTTACCCTATTGCTTCGTGTTTCTTCGTGCCTTAGTGGTGAAAAAAAATGGCAAGTTATTTAATTGCTGTTCCTAAGAGCAGATTTCGCAGATAAAATCATCAAGACTGTTCACTGCTCACTGCTAACTGCTGACTGATAAAGGCTGCCTGTTCCCTTATTTCGCGTAAAGCCGTAGTTTCAAACAAAGTCCCTTTGAGCAAAGAACCTATCGCATACAAGTTTTTCTGCGTTTCGCCTTGTAAATCTATAATATTCAGATTTTCGTCAATATGAATGCCCATACCCAACTCATCTTTGGCAATGATTCCCTTGTGTGCAAGCTGCGTAAGCAAAGAATGAGGGTGTTTTTCCAAATCAAAATCGAAGCCTATACAATTTATAATATGTTGGCAATGAATGTGTTGATGGGTATGATGCTGTTTTTCTAACACCGCCACCTTGTAAGTCCCATTTTCCGCCACCTCAAGCCCCTCTACTTCGCCCGCCATTGCCTCAAATTGTCTGCGTTGAAAATGCAAATCCATCAGCAAATTGCTATATCTTTGCGGAACTCTATGTCGCACCACCGACCATAAAGCCGCCATTTCCTTAGAAAACCACCTTTTTTCTTGCAAAGAAGCCTTTTGCCAAAAGGTTTGAATATGCGGACGTATAACATCTATAACAGCTCCCACAGGGATATTTCGCAACAAAGCCTTTTCGCAATGCGCCCTCACCAATTCCACCACTTCCCGCAAATTCGCAGCGACCAACACTTCTTGCGAATAATTGGGGTATTTAATTGAAGGCTTGTAATGTGGAAAAGGAACATAGCCATTGCGCGAAATGGCATAAATTTGTCCTTTATGCCGTTTTTTGAACAAACTCACCACCGTATCCACCATAGTAAGCCCCGTACCCAAAATCAGCACATCTTCTTGCGGCTTTATATGTGCCAAAAAAGACTCTGTCCAAGGCTTGTCGTGATAGTGATTTGCCTTTACCCCAGCAAATATAGGAAGCTCTTTGTAAAAAACATTCCCTGTAGCTAACACAACTTGACGAGACCTTAGGGTTTCTCCATTTTTCAATACAATTCCAAACTCCGCCCCTAAGGTATTCATATTTATTGCCTCCTGCTGAATATGGCTAAAATGAGGGCAGGGATACAAAAACTGCTTGCACAAATTCTGTATATACAGTCCATATATACGTCTCGGCACAAAATCCTCTGAGCGATATTTGTAGCCATTTTCGCACAGCCAATCATAAAAATGCGTAGCTTGGTTGGGAAAAGCAGACATACTTCCTGCTGCCACATTGAGCAAATGGTAGTCATTTTGGGCGGAATAGGCAATTCCAAGCCCCAGATTTGTTTGCATCTCAATGATGGCAACCCGCATATTGGGATACTGACGTAAGGCATTGATTGCGGTGAGTACGCCCGCTACACCACCACCAATCAGGGTCAATTCGTAAGCCATAAATCGTTTAATAAGTGTGTAAGTATGGAAAAATCAGCCGTTTACAAAAAAGGATAGGATTAGATATATACAAGACAAAGTAAATGAATAAATACGAAATATCCAAATATTTAATTTATTCTTGAGGGAAATATTTTTTAATAAGGGCTTGAATAGGCTTTTGGGAGAGATAAAAATAATATTTTACATTTTTATTGAAAATAAGTAAAATAAAGTTTGTTTGGCATGTTTCATAATTACAGCAAAAGTAGGTTACACTTTTTAATTTTGTTTTATCAATATCAATGATTTAAAAAATTGATTATCAAGTTATTGAAATA
>JAYUZN010000754.1:0-2581 GCA_043751755.1 Bacteroidota bacterium
ATAAAACGAATGTTACAAGAGGATTTTGTCTTAGTTTCCTTGTTCACCGATGATGCTGTTCCCTTAGAAGCAGAAGAGATTTCACCAAACGGTGCAAAACTTCGAGATTTGGGCGATAAGTGGCAAGATTATGAAGTGAGAATCTATAATGTACCCGCACAGCCGTATTATGTAATGTTAGACTATGACAAATCTTCTCTTTTTCCGCCTTTTGGCTATCAAGAAGCTCCTGATGTGGCGACTTACAAGCAAAATTTGGAGGAGGGTTTGAAGGAGTTTAAGGCAAGACATAAGAAGAATTGAAAATTGAAATTATAATAAGTGCATAATAATTCGCTGCTAGTGCAAGCGTCCGCAGCTGGTGCAAGCGTCCGCTTGTACCTCTTTTCTTGAAGCGTCCGCTTCGAAGCTGGAAGCGGACGCTTCAAGATGGATGCCACAAGCGGACGCTTGCGGCAGCTACGCAGCTAACTTTCAACTCTCAACTCTCAACTCTCAACTATTTTCATTTACTTAAATGGCAAGTTTTAGCAGTTGTAAGACCTTAGAAGATGCCTTGAATCATTTTCAGATATTCTATGAAACACATCAAATCATTTCAGATAAGTTTTTCATAGAAGTGCCAACAGCTTTGGTAGAAGAAATAGAATTTACGGTAACAGAAACAGCCTATAACGTTTCAGAAGCGGCTATCTGTGAGGCAATTATTTATCCTATTCTCAAAAGTTTATGGAAAAATTTTAAAGAAACTTTGTTTTTATGGAGTCATAAATCTATTACAAAACAGACAAAAAGCAGCATTACAGGGATTCCTGATTATGTGATAGCCAAAAAATCGCCTTTGGGGAAAGGGGTTATGGACTTGCCGATGTTGGTGATGATAGAAGCGAAAAAAGATAATTTTGATGAAGGCTGGGGGCAATGTGTGGCGCAAATGCACACGATTCAGACACTCAACAAAGGAGAATATACGATATATGGCATTGTTTCTAACGGGGATTCTTGGGAATTTGGGCAACTTTTGGGGACTACTTTTGTCAAAAATCCTTTCGCACTTTCCCTTGGAGAGCTACAAAAATTGTACAATGTCCTTTATTTTGTGCTTCAACAGTGCGAAAATCAGTTGTTAAAAACGAAAATATGAATCTTAGCATAACAAAAACAAATCCTATAACAATTGCTATAGACGGACATTCAGGCTGCGGCAAAAGCACAACTGCCAAAGGCGTAGCCCGCAAATTAGGGTTTTTGTACATAGATTCTGGAGCTATGTACCGAGCTGTTACCCTCTATTTTTTGCGCCATAACATTCCTTTTGAAAACGAAAACCCGCTGCTCCTCAAAGCCCTTTCTGAGATTCATTTGGATTTTGAAGTGTGTCCCGAAACGGGTTTGCCAGAGGTTACTTTGAATGGAGAAAAGGTAGAATCGGAGATTCGCAAACCCGAAATTGCCAATCATGTGAGTCCTGTAGCGGCTTTGCCTATTGTGCGGAAGGCAATGGTCAAGCAACAGCAGCAAATTGGCGCGGAAGGAGGCATTGTTATGGACGGTAGAGACATTGGAACGATTGTTTTTCCCCACGCCGAATTGAAGGTTTTTATGACGGCAAATGTGGAAGTTCGGGCTGCAAGAAGGCAAAAAGAATTGGCAGAAAAAGGGATTTCGCAAAGTTTGGACGAAGTTATTGCCAATCTTTCGGGCAGAGACAAGATAGATTCTTCGCGAAGTGAAGGACCTTTGCGGCGGGCAGATGACGCACAAGAAATAGATACGGGCTTACATTCGATTGAGGAACAAGTCGAAATCGTGTATGATTGGGCGAAGGAAATGATGGTAAATAGTTGAAAGTTGAGAGTTAGTATAATTGCCTAATAATAAGCATTTTACACTAAAAATATATTCCTAAGTTATTTCTCACTCGTAGTTAAAGGCGACTAATCTTCGCTTCTTTGCAGTCTTGGCACAAGATTCCACCTCAATTTTGCGGCATTTCTCCTTGAAAACTGCCAATCGTCAAGGTCATTTTCTAAGCAAACCATGCCCGAAGTAGGCATTTCAAAGGGATTATACATATTTAACAGCATACGCACCGCATCACTCATCGTGGGATTGTGTCCAAAAATCATGACCGTATTTACCTCCATTGGCAAAGCCTGTACAATATCTAACAAAGTCCCCACACTTTCAAAATACAGTTTTTTATTTGTCTGTATTTCTTTGTCGTAGCCCAATTCCTTTGCTACAATTTTGGCGGTACTTATGGCTCTATTGGCAGGCGAACTTAATATCACATCAGGCATAAAGCCATCTGCCGCCAAACGTTGTCCTTGCTTTTTGGCATCTTTTTCGCCTTTTTCTTTCAAAGGTCGGTCAAAATCCTCCACTAACGGCGGATAATCCGCCTTTGCGTGGCGACATATTATAAGTGTTTTCATGTTAAATTATTCATTTATTAGGCAGTTTTTTATACGCCTATAAACCCTTCAAAAAACCAAATTCATATACTTTTGGCTCAATTTTATGCGCAAGTTGCTTCAATTTTTCCCGCAAATCGGCTATCAATTTTGTATAAGTTTCA
>JAYUZN010000755.1:0-5608 GCA_043751755.1 Bacteroidota bacterium
ATTTCTGGCTACTTTTGGCAGCAGAAATGGCTTCTAAGGGCGTTTTTTCCACAAAAAGAATAGGCTGTGCGAAGAGAAGGCAAGGCAATAAGCCTAAGATGGCAAATAAATATTTCATTATTTTTAGCTGATGATTTCACACAGATAAGTAGTTGAAAGTTGATATAAGTTTATTAGAATCAACATAAGATATATCGAAAATATATGTTTAGTATTGAAAAATAAATAACTTGACGATTTAGTTATAGCAGCCATTTTGAGCATTTCTTAGTGCCGTAGGCACGAAATATTTATAGAAAATGGCATTCCTCCCATTTATTGCGTTTTTCGTGCTTGCACGAAAAACAAGAGGGGGAGTGGGGCGTGTTTTTTTTCTATAAATATCGCGTCCCTACGGGACTATAAAACCGTCAAGTTATTTTATTTTCATTCCTTAGATTATTTCTCGCTCGTACTTAGAAGTTTTTTTAGCTACCCCCATGAAAAAACCATATATATAACTGAAAAAGGAGGGCGTAAGTTGGTTTTTTTTGCAAAAAAAAAGAGGGTCTTCAACGGTTATTATTAGGACTTACTCATTTTGCTCCAAACTATCCTACAAACGGGATAATTTTTCTCATTTTACGGAAAATGAAATATCTGTGTGTAGAGAGCGGCGCACCTTTCAAAGGTGCGCCCCCCTACTAAACGGAAATGGGTTTACCAAGTCCTAATATCCTCATCTAACGCTATCTACAAGTTGCCTGTTATTTCTATTTTTTTCCACTTTCAAAAATATCTCCCCAAATTCCCCAAAAAATCCGTACTTTTGTGCGTATTTTCACAATACACTTCAATTATGCGCGACAAAATTACTCAAAAAACATTCAATCCCCTTGTGTTGGAAAAGACGATAGAGGAGGACAAACAAGGGCTTGCATACGCACAAACTACGGAAAAAGTATTTGAAAAAAAGGCTTTTATAGAGACGTATGGCTGCCAAATGAATTTTTCGGATACGGAAATTGTGGCTTCTGTCCTCACAGAGATGCAGTATGGCTTCACCTCAAATGAGCATGAGGCTGATGTTATTTTCATTAATACTTGTAGCATACGTGAAAATGCGGAATCCAAAGTCTGGGCAAGGCTCAAAAGCCTCAAAAAGACCAAACAAAAACGCCCATCTTTGCTCATTGGGGTGTTGGGTTGTATGGCAGAGCGGCTGAAATTCAAGCTGTTGGAGCAGGAAAAATTGGTGGACATGGTCGTAGGTCCCGATGCGTATAGAGATTTGCCTCGCCTGATAAGTGAAGCCGAAAGTGGACAAAAATCCGTAAATGTCCTCCTTTCTCGCGAAGAAACCTACGCAGAAATTGCCCCTGTTCGCCTCAATTCCAATGGGGTTTGCGCCTTTGTAACCATTATGCGGGGCTGCGACAATATGTGTACCTTTTGCGTAGTGCCTTTTACGCGCGGACGTGAGCGCAGCAGGGATTTTCATTCTATCCTCAATGAGTGTCAAGAGCTTGTAAATGACGGATATAAGGAAGTTACTTTGTTGGGACAAAATGTAGATTCGTATCTTTATAAAAACGATGAGACAGATGAAAACTGCAATTTTGCGCAATTATTGGAAAAAGTTGCCTTGATTTCCCCCGATTTACGGGTTCGTTTTTCTACCTCTCACCCCAAAGACATCACAGACGAGGTGCTTTATACCATGGCAAAGTATGAAAATATTTGCAATTATATTCACCTTCCTATACAATCTGGCAATAGCCGCATTTTGGAGCTGATGAATAGGGGCTATACCAGGGAATGGTATTTGGGCAGAATCGCCAAAATACGGGAAATCATGCCCGATTGCGCCATTTCTACAGATGTTATTACGGGGTTTTGTAGCGAAACGGAGGCAGAACATCAAGAAACGGTTTCTTTGATGCAAGCCGTAAAATTTGTGTATGCCTTTACTTTTACCTATTCGGAAAGACCCAACACGCCCGCCGCAAAACGCATGAAAGATGATGTGGCAGAAGAAGATAAAAAACGCCGTTTGGCAGAAATCATTGATTTACAAGGGCTTCATTCCAAAGAAAATAACCAACACAACATTGGCAATACCTATAAAGTCTTGATAGAAAGCAATTCTAAACGCTCGGACCAAGACTTTTGCGGTCGCTCCGACCACAACAAAATGGTGGTTTTTCCCAAAACAGGCAACGAAAATATCGGGGATTATGTGTATGTAAAAATCTCGGAGGCAAGCAGCGCGACCTTGAAGGGGGAAAGGGTATTTAACTAATTATTTAGGGGAGAATTTTAACTTAGGGAGACAAAAAGAAGTTGATAATTTACCACTAAGGCACGAAGGAAACAAAGAAAGAAAAAGCGTGACTTAGATGCCTTCTTTTACCTAATATCTTCTTGATTCTTAGTGTCTTAGTGGTGAGAAAAACATTAAGTTATTTTCATTCCTTATAATTCTTTTTTATGAACAAAGTAGTCAAAAACGCTGAAGAGGCAATTCAAGATATTTTCGAGGGCGCGACCCTTATGTTAGGAGGCTTTGGCTTGTGTGGGATTCCCGAAAATTGCATTGCAGCCTTAGTCAAAAAAGGCACAAAAAGCCTCACTTGCATTTCTAACAATGCAGGGGTAGATGGTTTTGGCATTGGGTTGATGTTGGAACAGCATCAAGTCAAAAAAATGATTTCGTCTTATGTGGGCGAAAATGCGGAATTTGAACGGCAATTATTGTCGGGAGAATTGGAGGTAGAACTCATTCCACAAGGCACTTTGGCGGAAAGGTGCAGGGCAGGTGGCGCAGGAATCCCAGCTTTTTATACGCCCGCAGGCTATGGCACAGAGGTCGCAGAAGGCAAAGAAGTTCGTTGGTTTGAGGGAAAACCGCACCTGTTGGAACATGCACTTGTGGCAGATTTTTCGATTGTGAAGGCTTGGAAAGGCGACACACATGGCAATTTGATGTACAAAGGTACTGCCCGCAATTTCAATCCGATGATGGCAGCAGCAGGGAAAATTTGTATCGCAGAAGTGGAGATTTTGGTAGAAGCGGGCGAACTTCACCCAAATGAGATTCATACGCCGGGTGTGTATGTGCAGCGCATTTTTCAAGGAGAAGGCTACGAAAAAAGAATCGAACAAAGGACGGTGAGGAAGGAAAATTAAATGACTTGCGATTTTTCTTACCACTAAGGCACGAAGAAGCACGAAGCAATAGGGTAAAAGAAGACAACTAAGTCCTATTTTTTCTTTCTTAGTTTCCTTCGTGCCTTAGTGGTAAATGATGATTTTATTCTTTTCGTGTTTCTAAGGAAGGAATAATGCCGAGAAGTTGAGCCTCGCGCATTGACTACTCTGCCTTTTTTTCAATGCTAATTTTCCGATAAGGATAGGGAATTTGGATATTGTGGCTACGAAATTTCTCGATAATGCGATAGCGAATATTGCTTTTAATATTTTCGATACGAAACATACGCTGACTCCAAAATAGCAATTCAAATTCTAAGGCATATTCCCCAAAATTGCCAAGTCGTACATTTGGGGCATGCGCTTCATCTTTTAACACAGCTTCTTCTTCCAATACAGCTTCAATCAAAAGTCGCCGAACTAAGCTCACCTCTTCCTCAAAACCTGTATTTACCCGAATCAAAAAACGGGTACTTTCCGCATTGTGCGTCCAATTTGTAACACTTTGCTCCATGATTTTATGGTTCGGCACTATCATCGAAATGTCATCTCTTGTAATAACTTTTGTGGTACGAAGATGAATAGCAGATACCTTTACTACCATGTTATTAATTTCAATTACATCATTTACTTGAATTGTGCCTTCCATCAAGATGACAATTCCGGATATAAAATCTTTAAATACCTGTTGAAATCCCAATCCAATCCCTACAAAAATGGCGGTAGAAGACGCAAGTAACACGCTAATATGCACCCCCATAATGTTGAGGGAGAAATAGGTAGCAATAAACCATAAAATATATTTCCCTAATTGATAGAGAGAAAAGTAGCGGGTATCAAAGCCTTTTTTTTGCTTGGAATTATGCAATAAAAATCTAAATACAAGCCATGTAAATAACTTGGTCGCAAGAATAATGAGGATAATAATCAATAAAGCTTTGAGTTTTAAATCCCAATTTCCGATTTCTAATAAGGTATAGTCTAATATTTTTTTGAGTTCTTTCATATAAAAGGTTTGTTTAAGGGGGCAAATATATGAATTTTTGTGCGTAATTTTGTAATAGGTTCGCTGCTAACTGCTAACTGTTTACTGAAAAACATGCTTCTTTCCAAATATTCTTCTTTTTCTCTTGAAGCGGGCGTAGATGAAGCGGGCAGAGGCTGTCTTGCCGGTCCTGTGGTTGCTGCGGCGGTTATTTTGCCTGATGATTTTGACTGCCCCATACTTAATGATTCTAAGCAGCTTTCTCATGCCTTGCGCCTCAAAGCGAGAGAAATAATTGAAAAACAAGCACTTGCCTATTCTATTGCAGCAGTTTCTGCCGAAAAAATAGACGAAATCAATATCTTGCAAGCTACTTTTGAGGCGATGCACCTTGCTATAAATGGCTTGTCTATTGCGCCCGAATATCTTGCTATAGACGGCAATCGTTTTCGGAAACACGAGATTCCACATACGGCGATTGTCAAAGGAGATGCCAAATATCAGCACATTGCGGCAGCTTCTGTGTTGGCAAAAACGTATAGAGATGCTTTGATGGAGGAATGGGACAGCCGTTTTCCTGCTTATGATTGGAAAAATAATAAGGGGTATCCTACGATAGCGCACAAAAAAGCCATCGCTTTGCATGGACATACACCTTTTCATCGGCTTACTTTTCGGTGGCAATTGCGAGAGGATTGGAGGCTTTTTTGAGGATTTCGCAGCTTTTTAAAAGTGCGTCCCCCTAATAAAGTCTCTTTGCAACCCCACGCTTTTCCTATATCATGCGTATAGGAAAATAAAAACAAAAAAATTGGCGACAGAATCTTTATATATAAATGAACCACAACTCATTATCATCATAGAAGGCTGTTTGGCACAACGTCAAGACGCTCAAAAAAGCCTATTCAAATTGTATTATGGATATGTAAAAAGCATCTGTTTGCGCTATGCTAAAAACAAACAAGAGTCCGAAGAAATATTGAATACAAGTTTTCTCAAAATCTTTCAAAACTTAGCCAAATACGAAGAAAAACAACCTTTTAAGGCGTGGATAAGGAGAATTGTGGTGAATACCGCCATTGATTATTATAGAAAAGAACAAAAATATGCGCAAAATATTCCGCTCGAAAACGCGCCCGAAGTGCCATTTGATGACGATATTTTAGAAACTATGGCGGCGGAGGAAATTTTGGGGCATGTTCAGACTTTGCCGCCTTCTTATAGAACCGTCTTTATGTTATATGTGGTTGATGGCTACAATCATAGAGAAATAGGGGAACTTTTGGGCATTTCGGAAGGCACTTCAAAATCGAATTTAATGGTAGCCAGAAATAAATTGAAGAAGATATTGGGGGGAAAAGAATAAGAAAGGAATAATAATTTGTTCCTAAATTATAGGTACAATAGCTGCCGCAAGCCTCCGCTTGTGGCAGC
>JAYUZN010000756.1:0-5952 GCA_043751755.1 Bacteroidota bacterium
CAAATAATAATGTAACAACTCATGTAAGGCTTTGGCATTTGCCTTTTCCTTTGTGAGCATTTCAGCTTTATTGCTTGGGCGTTTTACTTCGATAATTACGCCCACGTTTGAAGTAGCCGTTTTGTCGTTATGAATGACTAAATCCTTTCTTTTTTCGGTGTTAATAAAGTGATTTCCTTTGAAATAGGTATCTTTCAAAAAATCAGAAACGATATTTTTGAAATGTTCTTCACTTTCTTTGCTATTTTCGGCATTGTCGCAGTCCTTAAAAAGGGTATGCAAGTTGTCTTTGAAAGCCGTTATTTGGTCTTCTGTGAGGTTTTGTTTACGATATGCCTTGTTCAAGGCTTCAAAAGGCTTTATTTCGATAAGCTGCATAATAGATGATAAAAAAAATACCGCACAAAGATAGGATTTGTACGGTAAAAAACGGTTTTTTATTTTTTATAAACCAATATTTGTAACCGTTGTAGTATGGCTTAGATTTTATTTTCTCCTTCTATAACTTTTTGCTCCTCTGCTGTGATGTTGTAAAGCTCATATATCATAGCATTGAGTTCTTGCTCTTGTTTGCTTATATCGGCTATTGGATTTGACTTTTTGAGTATCAAAAGAGCATCAACCTTTTTGTTAAAAATCAATTCCATTTCTTCTGAAATAGGTTTTATTGGGACTGTTTCCATTTTATTGAGGTCTAATCTCACTCTCCCTGCCTCATCGGCATCTCCATACGCAACAAATTTTATTTTTCTATACCAATTAAATAAAGGGCTGTTTAAGTATGCCCATATATATTTTTTATCCGTTGAAATAAAATATCCATTCGCATCTATTAATTTGCCTTCTGTGTCAAAATAAAAATGATGATTTTTTGCTGTATGCAAATAGATGATTTTAGGGCTTTCAAATGTATAAATATAATCACAATTTCGTAAATTTGTCCAATGCTCTCCTTTATCATTTCTCGTCCTCATTTTTTCTTCATGCGTTAAAAAATATTCATAAACCGCAGGATAATCATTTTTTACGTCTATTCGATTAAGGCGAAAATGATGCTTTCCGCTTTTTTCTATTCGTAGAATTTCGATTAAATGACCCTTTACAGGAAAATAAATTTTCTCGTTTTTTTCTTGCTTATATTTATTCCACTCTGTAACAGAAACTAAAAATCCGTTATGACTATTAATGAACCATTCTAATTCGCCTTCAATCGCATATTTTGTGAGGTTGCGGGGTTTGGCGTATGCCGCAATAATTTCTGCGGATTTAGGGTCTTTTTTACAAATAATTTCTTTTGTTGAATGAGAAATAATAAAAACATCATTAGCCCCCGTCTTAATCCCATAATAAATATGCGCATTTGTATAATCTTTTAGCGTTAATGTATCTGTATATAGTTTTTGAAGAATGAGATTTGCCCCTTCATCTGTAAATATCCATTCTTCTTCTGATTTTTCTATCCCTAAATATTTGCCTTCTCGGACAAAATTATTCAAGTTTAAGCCTTTTAATGATTTTATTGCATAATATTTGGGTTGATACGTATTTTCTGCGGTTTGGAATAAAGTAATAGCACTATCCGTACTTGCCTCGTCAAAAACGGGCAGTTCAAAAAAGTCAATTATGTGTATAACCGCTAACTTATCTAAGGTTAAACGTAAATTTATTCCATATTTCCTTTTTAACCATTTGTTAAGCGTTATGAAACAAATAAGTCCCTCATTTTTAGCTATCTGTAAGCTTAGACCAAAGAAATATACATATATATCTGCGGTACTATGTCCTATATTTGAGAATTGGGAAAGGTAGAAATCTTTGTACTTCGTTGCCATTTTTTCTTGTCTAATATACGGCGGATTCCCAATTACGGCATCAAAGCCCTCAAATTGCCCGTTTTCGTCCAAGACTTCGGGAAATTCAAACCGCCATTCAAAGGCATTTGCATATAAAGTTTTGAGTTTATGGTTATAGCTATCCTTATATTTTTGCAGTTCAAACGTCAAAGTTTCTACTTCTTTTTTCCATGCTTCTTGTTCTTCTCGGCTAAATAACATAGGCATTTCGCCCAATTTGACTTCTATTTTTTTGATTGCAATGTAATCTCTATCGGTAGGATTGGCGATTTGACTAAATGTTTGTTTTAGGTCGGCAATGTTTTTTTCTGCCAGCTTTTTGGTGGCTTTATCATTCGTACTTTTATAGATAAATACTTGGTCTTTATACTTTTGTGTGGCTAATTTCACTTTTTGTAATGCCCCATTTGCAAGTTTTGTATATCTATCTTTAATATCAAAGCGATAAACAAGGGAATTGCCTGTTTTAATATTTATGTCAATATTAGGTAATGTTTCCAATTCTGTATAATGGCTGCTTGACGTATAATACATATTTTTGAGTAGTTCTATCCACAAACGCAGCCTACAAATCATCACAGATTTAGGATTGATGTCCACTCCAAAAAGGCAATTTTCTATTAATGTCTGTTTTTCGTGAAACAAGGCTTCTTGCACCCTTCCACTTTCTTTGTCTTTAAAAGTATAGGTAAAATGTTCTCCCTCATCTTTGATAATTAACTCATCATCTTCTGCTGAAATATCATAGCCCCTTAATCTTTTCCCTTCCAAATCTACTAAAATTTTTAACTCACTTTTTAGGCTAATGAGTTCATTAAGAGCTGATACCAAAAAATGCCCAGAACCCACAGCAGGGTCGCAGATACGCAAAGTATTGATAGTAGCGTTTGCTTCTTCAATCGTTATGTTATCTATTTTGTTATATAAATCCTCAAAAGTTTCACATTTCCATTGATATTTTTTATTAAATTTGGCAATAACTGCCCTACGCAGCGTCTCACGACACATATACATAGTGATAAAACTTGGTGTAAAGAATGAGCCATCTTGGTAGCCGTTTATTTTTTCAAAAATTAAACCCAAAACGGCTGCATTTATAACATTTTTGCTTTCTTTTTGGATTTTGGCGATGCTATCACTTTCAAAATTGTAAGCATCTAAAAACGCAAATAGGTATTGCAAGGTGATTTTTTGCCCTGTTAATTTGTGGTCAGTTGCTTCTGTTTTTAGCACAGTATTTGGAAAAAGGGGCAAAGTCAAACGGTCTTTTAGGTGCGAAATAAGCAAGGTTTTTGTCTCTATTTCGGTTTGTTCAAATAAAGAACTATTTAAATAAGGCAGCCCTCCAAATTTCGCAGTAACAGAGGGAGTTCTTTGCATAATTGGCACAGCCAAAACCTCAAAAAACAACTCATTTATCTCATCAAAGTCTTTGATTTTAACGCTATTGAGAAATTTATAGGCAGGGTCGTTTTTGTGATATTTCGCAAGTTGCCCTTCCAAGAGTTTGAGAAACAAAATACGATTCAGCCATGTTATACACAATTCCAAACCCAAGCTAAAAAGCTGTTCTTCTTCGGTTTCGCCAAAGGCTTGTAGATTGTCAAAATTCGCCAATTTATGGTTTACCTTCAACAAATTGATAGCATTTTCTAAGAGAGATCCCTCATTTCTATATCCTTCTGCTTTTCTAACAATGAGTTTTTTGCCTATGTCTTTGCTTTCTTCTAAGCCCAAAATATGCAGCAATTCATTGTAAAAATCTTTGTTTAAGGTATTTCCATCATTCTCAAAGGGTTTTTTAAGCAAATGCTCGGCAGACAGAATTTTGTAAAAATCTATGAGTTTGTCATCATCTCCATTTTTGAGCAAAATTTCTACTTCTTTGAGGCTAACATAAGTAGCTTTTAACTGCCCTGTTTCGTTTTCCAAAAAAGGCTTGGCGATATTGGCATAAAACCAAGTATCCTCTTTTGACACAAGTTCGCCTCTGCTGTGTTTTTGGTAGCTATCTTTTAAGCTGCGATTTGCCCAAAATAAACGCTCAAAATCGGTAGCATCAAATATATACCACTCGTATATATTGGTGATAATCAAGTGTTTGATTTCTTGATTGTCGTTTTTGTCTCGTTCTTGAAAATAATAATATATGAGTTGTTGTAAGGCTTTGACATTAGCATTGTCCTTCGCCAACATTTCGCCTTTATTACTTGGGCGTTTTGTCTCAATCATTACGCCAACCTTTGACAAAGCGGTTTTATCGTTATGAATCACTAAATCCTTCCTTTTCTCTATATTGATAACATGATTTCCTTTAAAATAGGTGTCTTTCAGAAAATCGGAGGCAATATTTTTGAAATGTTCTTCATGTTCGCCCTTCTTTTCTGCGTTCTCACAATCCTCAAAAAGAATGGTTAAATTCCTTTTAAAGTTGTTAATTTGCTTTTCATTGAGATTTTGTTTTCGATACGGTTTACTCAACGATTCAAAAGGCTTTATTCGTTCTATGCTTATCATTATGTATATGGGCAATAAATTTTGGACAAAAAATACCGCACAAAGATAGGCTTTGTAGGGCAAAAAACGGGTTTTTATTTTTTGGAAGTCTATATTTCTAACGCTGGCAGCGTGGCTTTGATTTTATTCCCCTTCTATTATTTTTTGCTCCTCTGCTGTGATGCCATACAGGGAATAAATAAGCTGATTCAACACATTTTCCTGTTCGCTTATGTCCGCATTTTTATTCGCTTTTTGTAATGCAATTATGTTATTGATACCTTCCATAAAAGGTTTTTGGGCTACTTCTGCGATTTTTTTTACTTTTATTTGCTCAAATACCACCTTATTTAACTCCCTTACATTGCCCAATAATTCTGGGAAATCGCTTGTAAAACAATATTTAAAAAGAGGAGAATTGAAAAAAGCCGTAAGGTATGCCAAACTTTCTCCTGTCATGATAAAGCACTTTTGATTGGTATAATATCCGCTGTCATCATACAAAAATGGCATGAATTTGGTCATATTGGGATAGATGATTTTGGGAAAAGTAAACTCTTTCAAATAGGTACAAGCACGTATTTCCCACCAATAATCCCCTTTATCTTGCCTTTCCTCAGCAGCAACTTGATAAGGTAATAAGTGCTTGGCGATTGCAGGTAATTGTTTACTGAACCACTCCCACGCCGTTGTATAGGGAATAGAGCCGTATCGAGGTTCAGGTTCTTCTACTTTTGAGGCATTTATTCCTTTTTTTGTTTTTATGGTATAGCCTTTTGGAATATAAATTATCCATAAATCTTGGTAATTAGCAAAATGTTTCTGTATGTCTCGCCCCCTCAACAAAGCATGTATAAAATATTTACTTTTCTCATCTGCCGCTATAAGGGCTTTTTTTTGGGCTGTATCTATGACAAATGCCTCATTATAGCCTGTTTTAATTCCGTAATTAATGGATATGTCCCACTCGCATAATGCTATGCCTTGCGCCTCCACTTTTTCTCTGATTTGCGCTTGCTCAGGAGGTCTAATTATCCAAGCATCTTCAGAAATAACGGGAAACGCTATGGAATGTGTGGCAAAAGTATGTCCAAGTTGTTTCAGCAGGCTTTGTTTTGACCTATCTAACCGAACAGCTTGCAAATTATGTTGATTGTGTGCCATTTGAAACAAGACTATAGTCGTCAATACAGTAGCCTCGTCAAAAATATGACAATCCGAAAAATCAATGAGTTGTATAGGATTTACGGAATTGCTAAAATATGCTCTCAAATTTTTGCCATAATTTGCTTTTAACCAAGCACTTCCTGTAATAAACATCAGAAAGCCATCAGTCTTCAATAATTTGCCGCCTAATTCATAAAACAAGGCGTATATATCCCCCATTTTATTGAAAGTATTGTACTGACTTTCATAATAAAAACCTTTACTTTCTTTTGCAAGCGAAATATACGGCGGATTCCCCACTATCACATCAAAGCCCACAAATTGCCCGTTTTCGTCCAAGACTTCGGGAAACTCAAACCGCCATTCAAAGGCTTTTGCATACAAAGTTTTGAGTTTATAGTCATATTTTTCTTTATGTTTTTGGAGTTCTGCCGCC
>JAYUZN010000757.1:0-3867 GCA_043751755.1 Bacteroidota bacterium
CCTTTTTTCAAGAATCGGGCAAAACAAAAGATTTATACAGGAAATAACCATATTTCGCCAGAAATAAGGGAGAAATCTCGTTCCTATATTTGGGGCGAGGTCGTAAATAATGAAGGAAATAAACAAACAGCTTTTTTGACAATGCCCGATGGCTATATTTTAACGGCTATGACCGCCGTTGCCATCACCGAAAAAGTGCTGTTAGGGCAGATTTCCGCAGGGTTTCAAACCCCCGCAAAGGCTTTAGGCAGCCATTTTATTTTGGAAATGGAAGGGGTTGTGAGAGAGGATATTTGAATAGGTTAAGCCGCTTCGAGGGTCTCCGACCACTCGAAGGGCAGCAAAACTAAATCCGCTTGAGTAAGCAACCCTTCGAGTGGGTGCTAACCCCTCGAAGTGGTTGTCTACCTAAATAGTTACATCTATTTTTTGCCGTCAATATTGTTTCTCATTCATTCTCAATTTTCCCCAAAAATGGCATACAGTCAATTCAATTATAAACGGATAAAAGATGAGCTTGGCATAACAGACCGCCCAAAAACGCTATTCGCAGAACAACCGCCTGTAGAGCCGAGCAAAAGTCTCATAGATATTTTGGAACGAAACACTTTTTTTTCGTTTTTTAGCGAAAAATCCCGTTCTGAAGGCATTGTGATTAATGTGTTAGCAGAAATTTGTATCAGAAATAAGGACAAAGTATCTTTGTATTCGGGGCCTATTCTCAATGCAGATGAAAAACGGGGGCTGAATGGCGAATGTGATTTTATTTTGAGTGCTGGCGAACAAAAATATCATATAGACGCGCCTTTATTTTGCTTGATTGAGGCGGAGGAAAATGACATAAAAAAGAACATTCCACAATGTATTGCACAAATGGAGGGCGCACGTGTTTACAATCAAAACGAAGGAAAAGAGGCTTTGTGTATGTATGGCTGTGTTACAACGGGCGAAACTTGGCAGTTTTTGGCGTTGGAAAATAGCGTTTGTTGGATAGATACAAAGCGGTATTCGCTGGCGGAACTGCCGCTTATTTTGGGGATTTTGCAAAAAATCATTGAGGCGCAATAGGATTCTTTTTACCGCAAAGGTCGCAAAGTAACCGCAAAGTACGCAAGGGTAATATAATATATTTTCTAACTTAGTAATTTTCAACTCTCAACTCTCAACTTTCAACTTTCATTTCCTTTGCACGAATTTTTCAAAAAATACATCTTCCGTCATTTTGACGTGTACAGCCTTTTTCCGCCGACTATGGCGGCAGATAAAGCCTTAGATTTCAACAGTTTTCAGCTTTCTACGAGCCGAAAAGTGTGGCTTTTTGGGGTCAGCATCAGTCATTGGGTCTGTGTGGCGGGCTTTGTGGCGGCTGTAGTGGCGAGTATTGCCTTTGGTTGGAATCCTGAAGACTGGCAGGTGCCTTTCAGTTCCAAAATGTTTGACCCCTTGGACATGCTCAAAATGCTGTGTGTCAGTGGTTTGATAGGCTATGGCACGAATTATATTGCGATTCAAATGCTGTTTCGACCTGTGGACAAGCACCCTGTTTGGGGGCAGGGGCTGATACCTGCACAAAGGGAGCGAATTATTTATACCCTTGCTTCGGGCTTGCATAAACATGTGTTACATCAAGATATTATTTTACTCAATCTTGAAAAAGCGGGTTTTCCTGCTAGAATTGCCAATATGATAGCCGAAGGAACGGCTAATATGATAAAAGACAAAGGTATAAAAGACGAAATTCGGAACTGGATTGTGGCTGGAATGAGCGAATATTTTGGGCAAGAAAAGGTAAAGCAAGAGATTTTGCTCACAATAGACGAAAAAGTGAACCAAAATCTTGAAGGAGGCATTAAAAAATTCCTTGTTTCTGCCTACAAAAAGTACAATACTGATGATTATGTGGCGTTTATTGAAAAAATGATGAACGAAGTTTCGCCTACGGCTGGCAAAATCATGGACAAGTTTGGGGACGAAAAGACTGATGAGGTAGTGGCGTATATTTTGTCAAAACGGGCAGAATTGGCGAATTTTATTGCTTTTGCTATGGCAGAACTGTTGCAAAGAATAGACATTACAGGCTTGTTGCGGGCGCAAATGGAGCATTTTGATGATGCAAAGTTAGAAAAAATGGTATGGGAAGCTACAAATGAACAACTCCTTTATATTCAATATCTTGGGACGATTTTGGGGGTGTTAGGTGGGTTAATTATTTGGGAACCTATTTTGATGATTTGCGTATATGGTGTGTTGTTGAGTGTTTTGTATGGAATTGATAAAATATTGATTTCGCGCAGATTTTCGCAGATTTAACCGCAGATTTTCGCAAATTTTTTCTATCTGCGAGAATCTGCGTCTTTCATCTGCGAAAATCTGCGTGAAACACCAAAAAAGCATGAAAAAAATCCTTCTCTTTTTATTTTCACCTCAAATTCTTGCCCTTTCTGCGCAAGATAGTCTGCTATGGAAACCCACGAAAATCATTGCTTTACCTCAAATGTATCAACAAATAGAAGCCGACCCTGAAGAAAATATTTATGTTGTGGATAGCAAAAAGAATAAAATTACCAAGTTATTTGCAGATACAAATTATGACTCTGTTTATACCATCGGCGGAATGAGTGGCAGACAGGAAGGTTTTTTGCATATAACCCAACTTTGTAGCAAAAATAGGCAAACGATTTATGTGTTAGATGATGCAGCAAGGCGGATTTCTTTGCTCAATACGAATTTGAAAGTAACAGGAGGCATCTCTTTTTTGACACAAGAAGGGGAGGAGGCAGACATTTTGCCCACGAGTTTTGACGTAAATGGGGCAGGGGAGTTGTTTGTGTTAAATGCCTTAAATAATAAAATATATAAATTTAATAGCAATGGAAAAGAAATTACGCATTTTGGCGGGCAAGATTATGGAGAAGGAAGCTTGTTTAATCCCATACAAATCGCTATTTCGGATAACAATGAAATCTATGTGTTAGATACATCAAAACATGAGATAAAGGTGTTTGATATGTATGGAATTTTTCTGGAAAAAATAAATTTAGGAAAAAATATGGATAATTCAAAAAATATTTCTTTATTTGCAGAAGATTTGATTGTGCAACAGAATGAGCAAGTTATCCTCTTACATATACCTACCCAAAAATTTTTATTCCTAACAATACCTGTTTTTTTGCAACAATATACGGATATTGCAATAACTAAAATGGGGGTATATCTATTATTAGAGAATAAAATTTTTAATTATAAATTAACTTGGTAAAATAAAATCTTGTTTATTTCGTATAAATAACATTAAGAATCGCTTAGATTTTCTTTAGGAATGGAATTAAATAAAGTAACAATTTAGTTATAGCACTCATTTTGAATATTTCTTAGTTCGGCAGGCACGAAATATTTATAGAAAATCTAATCCCCCCATTTTTCGTGCAAGCACGAAAAACAAGAGGGGAGGTCTTGCATGTTTTTTCTATAAATATCGCCGTCCCTACGGGACTATTAAATGAGTACTTTATTTAAGTTTCTTTCCTTATGTTAGAACATAGTACTTTAATAGTATGTTACTTTGAAAACAACTTAAAATGACTTATAAAACTCTTCCTATAAATAATATCTTTTATTTTTATTTTTCACTATATTAAACTTAACGGCAATGCTTTATCGTTTCAAATTAAAAAACAGAGGAGAAAAATTCGTCACAGTTGACGAAGAATCTTACAAGTATTTGACAGAAGACCCTGTTCTCAAAGGGTTTAATGTCTTAGAGAACCTAAGAGAGCACTCAACGAGCGGGGGGGCTGTATATCAAAAATGGTTCAAGGCTCCCGGTTCTAATAAGCAGTTGTATCAGGAGACCATTTATCTGCACAA
>JAYUZN010000758.1:0-9498 GCA_043751755.1 Bacteroidota bacterium
TGTACTTTGTAATGGTGCAACAACAGGTACAGCAACTGTAACAGCCACAGGCGGAACAGGTACAAAAACCTATACTTGGAACTCAAGCCCCGTTCAATATACAGCAACTGCAAGTGGCTTAGGGGCAGGAACTTATACGGTAACTGTAAAAGATGCAAACAATTGTACAACAACGGCAAGCGTAACCCTCACGCAACCTGCGGTTTTGGCTTTGACTACCACACAAGTAAACGTCCTTTGTAACGGTGCAAATACAGCTTCAGCAACGGTAAGTGCAACAGGTGGAACAGCAGTTTATACCTATACTTGGAACACAAGCCCCGTTCAATACACAGCAACGGCAAGTGGTTTGATAGCAGGAACTTATATCATTACGGTCAAAGATGCAAACAACTGTACAGCAACGGCAAGTGTAACTATCACGCAACCTGCGGCTTTGGTTTTGACTACGACACAGGTAAATGTCCTTTGTAATGGTGCAACAACTGGTACAGCGACTGTAACAGCCACAGGCGGAACAGGTACAAAAACCTATACATGGAACACAAGCCCTGTTCAATACACAGCAACAGCAAGTAGTTTGGCAGCAGGCACTTATATGGTAACAGTCAAAGATGCAAACAACTGTACAGCAACGGCAAGCGTAACCCTCACGCAACCATCAGCTTTGGTTTTGACAACCTCATCTGTCAATATCAATTGTAATGGCGCAACAACAGGCACAGCAACTGTAGCAGCCACAGGCGGAACGGGTACAAAAACCTATACTTGGAACACAAGCCCCGTTCAATATACAGCAACGGCAAGTAGTTTGACCGCAGGAACTTACATAGTAACGGTAAAAGATGTCAATAACTGTACAGCAACTGCAAGTGTAACGATCACGCAACCTGCGGCTTTGGTCTTGACTACGACACAGGTAAATGTACTTTGTAATGGCGCAACTACTGGCACAGCAACCGTAACAGCCACAGGCGGAACAGGGACAAAAACCTATACTTGGAACACAAGCCCTGTTCAATATACAACAACGGCAAGTAGTTTAGGGGCAGGAACTTATACGGTAACTGTAAAAGATGCAAATAATTGTACCGCAACAGCAAGTGTAACCATCACACAACCTGCGGCTATAGTTTTGACTACCACACAAACCAATCTATTGTGTAATGGCGCAACAACAGGCACAGCGACTGTAACAGCAACGGGCGGAACAGGTACAAAAACTTATACTTGGAACACAAGCCCCGTTCAATATACAGCAACGGCAAGTAATTTAGCGGCAGGGACTTATACAGTTACTGTCAAAGATGCAAACAACTGTTCGGCAACGGCAGGCGTCACAATTACACAACCTACAGCTTTGGTATTAGCTACCACGCAAACCAATGTATTGTGTAACCTTGCAATAACTGGCACCGTAACTGTAGCAGCAACAGGTGGGACGGGTACAAAAACCTATACTTGGAACACAAGCCCGATTCAATATACAGCAACGGCAAACGGTTTGGCAGCAGGAACTTATACAGTTACTGTAAAAGATGCAAACAACTGTACAGCAACGGCAAGCGTAACTATCACGCAACCTGCTGCTTTGACCTTGACCACGACTCAAGTAAATGTTCTTTGTAATGGTGCAACAACAGGTACAGCAACTGTAGCAGCAACAGGCGGAACAGGTACAAAAACCTATACTTGGAACACAAGCCCCGTTCAATATACCGCAACGGCAAGTGGCTTAGGAGCAGGGATTTACAACGTTACCGTCAAAGATGCAAACAACTGTACCGCAACGGCAAGTGTAACGATAACACAGCCTTCTGCCCTAACTTTGACTGCTACGCAAAGCAATGTCCTATGTTTTGGCGGAAATACAGCAAGTGTAACCCTCACAGGTGCGGGTGGGACAGGAGCATATCAATTCAAAAAAGGAAGTGGCGCGTATCAAGCCATAGCCACATTTAGTAGCCTAAGCGCAGGTACTTATACTTTTACGGTAAAAGATGCCAATAATTGTACGGCTACGCTAAGTGTAACGATTACACAGCCTACTGTTTTAGCAGGCACAACTACGACAACAAATGTGAGTTGCAATGGTGGCAATAATGGTACAGCGACGGTTACGGCTACAGGCGGAACGGCTACTTATACCTACACTTGGAACACAAGTCCTGCTCAATACACAGCAACGGCAAGCGGATTGTCCGCAGGAACTTATGCCGTTATCGTCAAAGATGCAAACAACTGTACTGCTACCACAAGTGTAACTATCACACAGCCCACAGTTTTAGCCTTGACTACGACACAGGTAAATGTTCTTTGTAATGGCGCAACAACTGGCAGCGCAACTGTAACAGCCACAGGCGGAACAGGTACAAAAACTTATACTTGGAACACAAGCCCTGTTCAATACACAGCAACTGCAAATAGTTTGGCAGCAGGAACTTACATAGTAACAGTAAAAGATGCAAACAATTGTATAGCAACTGCAAATGTAACCATTACACAACCTGCCGTTTTAGCCTTGACTACGACTCAGGTGAATGTTCTTTGTAATGGCGCAACAACGGGTACAGCAACTGTAACAGCAAGCGGCGGAACAGGTACAAAAACCTATACTTGGAACACAAGCCCCGTTCAATATACAGCAACGGCAAGTGGCTTAGGAGCAGGGACTTACAACGTTACTGTCAAAGATGCAAACAACTGTACCGCAACTGCAAGCGTAACTATAACACAGCCTTCTGCCTTAACTTTGACGGCTACCCAAAGCAATGTCTTATGTTTTGGTGGAAGTACAGGCTCTGTAACCCTCACAGGTGCAGGTGGAATAGGTGCGTATTTATTCAAAAAAGGAGCTGGAGCATATCAGGCAGGAAATGTGTTTGGTAACTTAGTAGCAGGAACTTATACTTTTACCGTAAAAGATGCCAATAACTGTACGGCTACGCTAAATGTAACTATCACACAGCCCGCAGTTTTGGCTGGTACAACTACCCCAACAAATGTACTTTGCAATGGCGGAAATACGGGTTCAGCTACAGTTAGCATTACAGGGGGTACAAGTCCATATCTTTACACTTGGAACACTAGCCCTGCGCAATACACATCAACTGCCACAGGACTTATAGCAGGCTCGTATTCTGTAGCGATTACCGACAACAATGGTTGTGCTTTGACAAAAACAGTTGTTATTACACAGCCCAATGTTGTCAATGGAACTGTAACTGGCACAAATGTAACTTGCAATGGCGGAAATAATGGCACAGCAACTGCGACAGGTTCAGGCGGAACGGCTCCTTATACTTATACATGGAATACAAGTCCTGTTCAGTATGGAAGCGCAGCTATAGGCTTGATAGCAGACACGTTTGCCGTCAATATTGTAGATGCAAATGGCTGTTCGGTTACAAAAACCAAAATCGTTACACAACCCACAGCAATTGTATTGACAACTACCCAAGTAAACGTACTTTGTAATGGCGCAACAACGGGTACAGCAACCGTAATAGCAACGGGCGGAACGGGTACAAAAACTTATACTTGGAACACTAGCCCCGTTCAATACACAGCAACGGCAAGCGGTTTGGCAGCAGGAACTTATATGGTAACTGTCAAAGATGCAAACAACTGTATAGCAACTGCAAATGTAACGATAACACAGCCCACCGTTTTAGCCTTGACTACGACACAGGTAAATGTTCTTTGTAACGGTGCAAATACGGCTTCAGCAACGGTAAGTGTAATGGGTGGAACTGTTTCATATACTTATACTTGGAACACTAGCCCTGTTCAATACACAGCAACGGCAAGTGGATTGGCAGCAGGAACTTATATGGTAACAGTAAAAGATGCAAACAACTGTACAGCAACTGCAAATGTAACCATTACACAACCTGCCGTTTTAGCCTTGACTACGACTCAAGTAAATGTCCTTTGCAATGGCGCAACAACGGGTACAGCAACTGTAACAGCCACAGGCGGAACAGGTACAAAAACCTATACTTGGAGTAATGGCGCAACTACTTCCACCACAAGCGGCTTAGGAACAGGAACTTATATGGTAACCGTAACAGATGCAAACAACTGTACAGCAACGGCAAGTATAACTATCACACAGCCTTCTGCCCTAACTTTGACTGCTACGCAAAGTAATGTCTTATGTTTTGGCGGAAGTACAGGCTCTGTAAGCCTCACAGCTGCGGGTGGAACAGGGGCGTATTTATTCAAAAAAGGAGCAGGAGCCTATCAGGCAGGAAATGTGTTTGGTAGCTTAGTAGCAGGTACTTATACTTTTACGGTAAAAGATGCCAATAATTGTACTGCAACGCTAAGTGTAACTATCACACAGCCCGCAATTTTGGCTGGTGCAACTACCCCAACAAATGTACTTTGCAATGGTGGAAATACGGGTTCAGCTACGATTAGCATTACAGGGGGGACAAGTCCATATCTTTACACTTGGAACACAAGCCCTGCGCAATACACAGCAACTGCCACAGGGCTTACTGTAGGTTCATACAGCGTAGCGATTACAGACAGTAATGGTTGTGCTTTGACAAAAACAGTTGTTATTACACAGCCCAATGTTGTCAATGGAACTGTAACTGGCACAAATGTAACTTGTAATGGCGGAAATAATGGTACAGCAACTGCAACTGGCTCTGGCGGAACCGCTCCTTATACTTACACATGGAATACAAGTCCTGTTCAGTATGGAAGCGCAGCTATAGGCTTGATAGCAGACACGTTTGCAGTCAATATTGTAGATGCGAATGGCTGTTCGGTTACAAAAACGAAAATCGTTACAGAGCCTACAGCTATAGTCGCAACCACAACGCCTACAGGAGTTGCGTGTTATGGAGGAACAAATGGTTCGATTGCAACCCTTGTTTCGGGCGGAACAGGTACAAAAACTTACACTTGGGACACAAGCCCGGCCACTTATACTGCCAGCATTTCAGGCTTACAAGTAGGAATTTATATCCTCACAATTACAGACGCAAATAGCTGTACAATGATGGATACTACCCTTATAACACAGCCAGATTCTTTGGATATACAAGCAGTTGTTGCAGACGTTGCTTGTAATGGGGGAAACACAGGCGCTATTACGCTCAATGTTATAGGGGGAACGGGGATTTACCAGTACAAGCTTGGCGCAGGAACCTATCAAGCAGGAAATATGTTCAGCAATTTAGCATCAGGAACTTACCCGCTTACCGTAAAAGATGGCAACAATTGTACGAAAGCCATTTCTGTAATGATAGCACAATTAGCCCCTATTATTGCCACAAGTTCGCAAACAAATGTAGCTTGTCATGGTGGAAATAATGGCGCAGCAAGCGTGCTTACCACAGGCGGAAACGGAGTTTATACCTATACATGGAACACAACTCCTGCCGAATACACAGATGCCATTTCAGGCTTAATAGCAGGGCAATACATGGTAACAGTAACCGACAGCAACAACTGTATGGTTTCCACCTCTGTAACCATAACAGAACCAAGTGCTTTGCTTATAAGTGTCAATGCAGATAGCATAGCTTGCGAAGGGGATAGTGCTATGGTAGTAGTAACGGCTTCGGGCGGAACGGCTCCTTATAATGGAACGGGGACTTTCCTCTTACCTGCGGGAACTCATTTTCTGACGATAACAGATGCAAATGCTTGTACAATTTCGGATACGATGAGCCTTTTGGCACAAGGTTTCGCACCGATTGCCAGCTTCAGTAGCCAAATTACAGGGGTAGGGCAAGTAGCTTTTACAAATAGCTCTTCAGGAAGCATTAGCACATATAGTTGGAACTTTGGGGATAATGGAACGGCTGCCACAGCAAATCCTACACACAGTTATACCGCAAATGGCACCTATCAAGTAAGCCTAATTGTCTCCAATAATTGTGGCAGTGATACGGTAAAACAAGAGGTCATCATTGGCGGAGTTGCTATAGACGAGATGCTTACACAATACATAATCGTCTATCCAAATCCTGCAAATGACCTCATTCATGTATCTATACAAGGCGTGCAGTTAGCAGAAGTCGCTATCAGCTTGATAAGCATAGAAGGCAAAATGATAGAAAGCAGAAGTCTTTCGAAAACAGCAGATAGTATCAGCGAAACCTTCAATGTCTCTCATTTAGCCAAAGGCGTTTACCTTATTCAAGTAACTGCAAATGGCAAAAATGCTTTTCTCAAATTTGTGAAAGAATAATTTTCACAATATTTTAACACAGAACTGTCCCACGCTGCAAGAGTAGCGTGGGCTTTTTTAATGTTAGAGGGAATCGCTTAATAGAAAATATTTATACTTTTTGCACAAGAGCAAACAATAAAAGCCGTACCTTTGGCACGCAGATGAAAGCAGATGTCGCAGATGTATCATTTTTGGCACGCAGATTTCCGCAAATTAAACCGCAGATTTTCGCAGATAAAAGCTATTTTTCATTTCTCATTTTTCATTTTCCATGTATCCAGAACAAGTAGTTGCACCTATGCGTGCCGACCTTACGAATGTAGGGTTTCAAGAACTCAAAACAGCCGCAGAAGTTGATGCAGCCTTGCAAAATCATACAGGTACTACGCTTGTAGTCGTCAATTCCGTTTGTGGTTGCGCAGCAGGGGCAGCACGTCCAGGCATTATTCAATCATTAGAACATGGCAAAAAGCCTGCACATCTTGTAACTGTATTTGCAGGTATGGAGGTAGAAGCCGTAAAACGCGCAAGAGAATATTGCCTGCCTTATCCGCCTTCCTCACCTTCTATTGCTCTTTTCAAAGACGGGCAACTTGTGCATATTATTGAGCGTCATCATATAGAAGGTCGCCCTGCACAGTTGATTGCAGCGAATCTGAAGGCAGCGTATGATGAATATTGTCAGTAATTTCGCGCAGATTCTCGCAGAAAAAAGACGCAGATTTTCGCAGATATATTTGCGAAAATCTGCGGTTAAATCTGCTCAACTCTGCGTGATATCGTAATCATTGCCATGCTGCTCCACACTAAAGTTGCCGCTTCATCTTGGTCCAAAAAAGAATTGAAACCGCCATGAATTATATAGGTAAAAAGCCCCAATACAGCCGCTATTTGCAGATATTTTGCCCGTTCATCTTGCAAGGCATTGATGTTTTTTGTCCCTACCCAAATTGCTGTTAAAAACAAAAAAATTAAGGTACAAAAGCCCAAAAAACCCGTTTCCACCCAAGCCGTAATATATTCAGAATGAGCATTTCCCTTCGTTCCATTTCGCGTGCTGATGCGGGTAAGTTCCGAAAAAACCTGATAGCCCGCATAATGAAATTGATAGGTTCCAGGTCCAAAACCTAAAAGAGGTTTATCTTGTATCATGCGCCATGCTGCCCCCCAACGATTGAGTCTCTCCATGTTAGAAACATCTGTTTGTATATTTGTAACAGAAGAAATAATCTCTACCACATCTCCCTTTCGGTTATGACTTTCTGCTTTATTTTGCAACATATAACGGGTAATTTCTCCTTCATTCAGCCCTATTATCAAGGCAAAAGTGCCACTTAATAGCAAAATCTGCCCCCCTTTTATCCGCAAAATCAAGATAATAAACAATAGCATAGCACCTACAATGCCTATCCAGGCAGCACGTGAAGCAGCCGCATATTCTGCGAAAAGAAATAAGAAAAATACTCCCGCCCATATCCATTTTCGTTTGCCAAATACTTCCCATTTGAGCCAGCGAATCGCCAAAAAAGGCAGCAGATACGCCAAACAACCCCCATATATAGCATGTTCTGCAAACAAAGGCTGTGGAATTTGTGCCGCAAAATTGGCAGCAAATTGATATTCACTATGTTGTGCCAACACATAAAAAATCGCAACTGTCATGCCCGCTATATAGGCATACCAAAAACGGAGGATTTCCTTTTCATGTTGAAAACGGTGCGCCCCCTGCACATAAAACACCCACAAGAATAAACTCCTGATAATGAGTCTTTTCACAGAAATTTCGGGCTGCACGCTTGTCAATGAAGTGAGTAACATAATTGCCAAATCTGCAAGAATGGCATAAGTTATCGGGTTTTTGAATAAAGTAAAGCTGTTTTTTGCAGGAGAATGGGTAAAAAAGCCCAAAATTCCGCACAAAACCATTAAGCCTTCGGAGGGAAAAGAGAGTGAAAAACCGCCCCCTATTTCTTGAGGAATAGAAATTGGGACAAAAAATATAGTTATATACCAAATAAATTGATGGAATCTTTGCATTTATAAAAGCACAAATTTTATTATCAGAGTGGCGCACTTTTCAAAAGTGTACCACTCTAATACAGACAATTTTTCATATTTCTGACAAAGGTATGTAATTTCTTGTTATCTTTGGCGCAATTTACGAGGGCGCAATTCATTTTGCCGACTTCCTTGTTTTCAATATTTCACATTTTCATTTTTAAATTACGTATGAACCAACTTAGCAAAACATTTTTCTGTACACTTTTTTCATTAACTGCTGTATGCAGCCTTTCTTTTGGGCAAAAAACGACTACTCCTACTCCAGCACCTGCCAAAACGTCAGATGCTATCGCCCTCCAAAAATCCATTTACCAAAATGCGTTAAAATATCAAGATGCAAGCACCGCAAAAACGGCTTTGCATACGCTCATTGGGCTTGGTGCAACAGATGCCGCTTACAAAGATTCTTTGTTAGTGCTGTATTATTCTTCACAATCCTCTGCGAGTGCGGTGTTATTGGGCAGAGAACTCCACGCCGCAGACCCAAATAACAAAATTACTTTGGCAATTTTGGCGGGCGCAGAGCAAAGTGTAGGCTTGATTACGGAAGCCTTAGACCATTACAAAAAACTCTATGCCATTTCTAAAAGCCCTGCGGACTTGTATCAAGGGGCTACTTTGGAGTATCGTTTGCAACGTATTGCAGAATGTAAGGCTTCTTTGGAGGCGATTTTGGCAAACCCAGCTTCTGAAAAAGAGCAGGTATATATTTCTTACAATGAGCGTGAAGGGCAAAATGTGCCGTTAAAAGCGGCTGCTTGGAATATTATGGGCTTCTTGGCACAAACAAATAAGGAAATGGAGGCTGCAAAAACCTGTTTCAAGAAAGCCTTAGAGATTTTCCCAGAGTTCACTTTGGTCAAAAATAACATTGAGTATTTGGAGAACCCCCCAAAACAAGAGGGTGCGCAAGGGCAAAATGGGCAGGTCAGAATGCCAAATAAATAGGCTATATATTGGCAGGTTTGTAGGGGGACGCACCTTTAAAAGGTGCGCCGCCCTATTAAATACCGTTAATTATCTTGCTTTTTTAGTTCGGCAGGCACGAAATAATTGTAGAAAATGGAATTTCCCCCCGATTTATCCCATTTTTCGCGCAAGCACGAAAAACAAGAGGAGCGGGAGCATGATTTTTTTCTATAAATATCGCGTAGCTACGAGACTAAGTGGTTCTTATAAAATAAACGGGGTTAAATTATCGGGATAGCTGCCGCAAGCGTCCGCTTGTGGCAGTTTCTTGA
>JAYUZN010000759.1:0-5836 GCA_043751755.1 Bacteroidota bacterium
AAGAAAAAATGTGGCTTAGTTGTCTTCTTTTACCCTATTGCTTCGTGTTTCTTCGTGCCTTAGTGGTGAGAAAAATAGCAAGTTATTTAATTTGTGTTCCTTATATCTGCGAAATCTGCTCGAACCTGCGTTTATCTGCGCGAACTCCAAAAGAATTATTACAATATCTTCAAAATTTGTCTAACTTTGCCCCCGTTTATAAAAAACGCAACTTTACATATAGACATGAGTGGAAGTAAATGGTTAAGTAAAAAAATTGTGATTTTGGGGTCGCCCTCCGTGGGCAAAACCTCCTTAATCAATCAATTTGTGCATCACAAATTTTCGGAAGCCTATCTTTCTACGATTGGACTAAATGTGGTAAAAAAGACCGTAAAAGTAGAGGATTATACCTTAGATTTGGTATTATGGGAGGTTGCTGGGCAAGAAAAAATGGTCGAAAACTACCTAAAAGGCTGTGAAGGGGTGATTATTGTGATAGATATTAGTCGAGAAGAAAGTTATATGTCCCTTGCTGCGCAAATAGAAAGTATTAAAAAAGTCGTACCTGATGCGGAAATGTTGGTTATTGGCAATAAAAAAGACTTGCTTGAACCAGAAAAATTAGCAACAATTATGGCAAATATGCCTATCCCGCCCAATTATCTATCAAGTGCCAAAAGTGGGGAAAATGTGGAAGCTTGCTTCCTAAATCTGGGAACTTCTTTGGTAGAAAAACATAAAAAAAGGAATAAGGAATAAGGAAAGAAGGAAAGATAACACAAGGATTGACGGCTAAATGAAATAAGGATTAAAAATTAAGTAACTTGAGGTGTATCAATACAACCTTTATTTTGTTTTTTCAGTGCCGTAGGCACGCAATATTTATAGAAATTTCGCCATTTCCCTCCTATTTATGCCTTTTTTCGTGCAAGCACGAAAAAGAAAGAGGGGCAGGGGGTGTTTTTCTATAAATATCTTGTCCCTACGGGACTCAAAAACTAACAAGCTATTTTATTTTCACTGATAACTGATAACTGAATATATGAGCATTTTAGTAAACAAAGATTCAAAAGTAATTGTGCAAGGCTTTACGGGCAAAGAAGGCTCGTTTCATGCCGAGCAGATGATTGCTTATGGAACACAAGTTGTAGGCGGAATTACTCCTGGCAAGGGGGGCGAAATGTACCTACAACGCCCCATATTTAACACCGTCTATGATGCTGTTGCTGCGACAGGTGCAAATGTGTCTATCATTTTTGTTCCACCTGCTTTTGCGGCTGATGCCATTATGGAGGCAGGAGACGCTGGAGTTGCCTTGATTGTGGCGATTACGGAGGGCATTCCCGTCAATGATATGATTTATGCCAAAGAATATATCAAAGACCGAGGCGTGCGCTTGATTGGACCTAACTGTCCCGGACTCATTACGCCTGATGAATGTAAGGTAGGGATTATGCCCGGTTTTATTCATCGTAAAGGACGTATTGGAATCGTAAGCCGTTCAGGGACATTGACTTATGAAGCAGTAAACCAAATTACGCAGTTGGGCTTAGGACAATCTTCTGCTGTAGGCATTGGCGGAGACCCCGTAAATGGTACTTCTCATTTGGACATTATGCGCTTATTTAATGATGACCCCGAAACGGACGGCGTGATTATGATTGGCGAAATAGGCGGAAACAATGAGGAAATCTGCGCAGAATGGGTAAAAGCCAATATGACTAAGCCTGTTGTGGGCTTTATCGCAGGACAAACCGCCCCTCCAGGTCGCCGTATGGGACACGCAGGCGCGATTGTAGCAGGCGGCAAAGGCACTGCTGCCGAAAAAATGCGTGTCATGCAAGACTGCGGCATATATGTCGTAGAATCCCCTGCCGATATTGGGGCTATGATGGTTCAAGTATTGAAAAAATAAAGTAGTTCACGCAGATTTTCGCAAATATAAGGACGCAGATTTAACGCAGATAAAGGTTTTAAATCGTCCTATTTGCGAAAATCTGCGCTTTAATCGACCGTTCATCTGCGCAAAATTTCCTTCATCTCCATTCCTATCCCATGCAAACATCTGATACCATTCTCATGGTTCGCCCTGCCCGTTTTCAATTCAATCTTCAAACTGCGGAATCAAATGCCTTTCAAAAACAGGTAGAAGGCGTTTCTGACCAAGAAATACAGCAAAAAGCACAAGCCGAATTTGATGCTTTTGTGCAACAACTCAGAGAGAAAGGGGTAAATGTCATCGTTATAAATGATACAGAAGAACCCGTAAAACCTGATGCTGTTTTTCCGAATAATTGGATTAGTTTCCATGAAAATGGGCTTGCCTATTTGTACCCTATGTTTACCCCGAATCGCCGCTTAGAACGCCGAAAAGAGGTCATCGAAGAAGTACGCAAACACTTTTATGTGAGAGAAATACGGGATATTTCGGGCTATGAAGACGAAGATAAAATCTTGGAAGGGACGGGAAGTGTCGTTTTTGACCATAGATTCAAAGTTGCGTATGCCTGTACTTCGCCGAGAACGGATAAGAAATTGTTTGAAATGTATTGCCAACAGATTGGTTACAAGCCAATTAGCTTTTTGGCTTTAGATGAAAATGAGCAGGAAATCTATCATACCAATGTGGTGATGTGTGTAGGAGAGGGTTTTTCTGTGATTTGCCTCAATTCGATTATTAGTGGCTATGACCGCCGTCATGTTATGCGTATGCTTCAAAAAAATGGGGAGATTATTGCCATTACACACGAGCAAATGGCGCAATTTGCGGGAAATATGTTGCAAGTTCACAATGCGGAAGGGAAAAAATATTTGGTCATGTCGCAAACGGCTTACAACGCCCTTACGCCTACGCAAGTTTCGCAGCTTTCTCAACATACTGAAATACTGCCTGTTACGATTCCGACTATTGAGACGCTGGGCGGTGGCAGTGCAAGGTGTATGATGGCGGAGGTTTTTTGTGAGAAAAAGGGGGGAAGTAAATGAAAAATGAAAAATGGCGTAATTAAACGAATTTTCACAAATCAGGGCTGTTAATTCGTGAAAATTAGTGTAATTCGTGGCAATAAAAACAACTTTTGCTCACAAATCAGGGCTGTTAATTCGTGTAATTCGTGGCAATAAAAACAACTTTTGCGTTCCTGAAAATTCGTGGCGACAAAAACAACTTTTGCTAAACATTCGTTTTCTCTATAAACACAAAACTCTTCGCAATCTCATCAAATGCCGCTTCAAACTGCGAAAACTCTGCCTGCAAAGCTGTACAAGTTATCATAAATTGCTTCCTATCTCTTACCATAAAATAGACCTTAGACTTGCGTACCTCTTTCTTTTTGAACCAGCCTTTTTTCTGAATTTGAACCGTTGTATAAGTCGCCCAATACGATTTGAAATCATTTATAGTCGTGCTTCCCATTTTCTCAAAATGTATGCCTTCGTCTTTACGCATCTCTTCCATCATCATCAGGCTTGTGTTATAGCAAGTTTCTAAGTCTGAAGTTTTGGTTTTTATGACCGTAATATTCACTGTTTCCTTAAAATCCTTATCATTTTTGATAGGATTCCACACGTTAAAAGCCACTTCTTGACTCACATATTCCGCAGATTGCCAAGACGCAGGATACATAATTTCAAAGTCATGTTGTTGATTTGCAAATAAAACTTCCTGAGCAACAAGAAGATTTAGGACAAAAAGAAACGAAAAAAATGCTAATGCTTTCATAATAATGCCATGTTGAGGAAGAAATTGAAAATTGAAAGTTGAAAATTGAGAACTGGAATAGAATAATGGGAAAAATGCTTTTAATTAGTACGTAAAAACAGGCAAAATAGTTGAATATTTGTAGTTATTTTTTGAAAAGCGTGTATCTTTGTCTCGCAGATGTCCGCAAATGATAGCAGATTTCGCAGATAGTTGTTGTGTTTCATCTGCGAAATCTGCTTAAATCGGCGTTTATCTGCGTGAAATACAAATAAAACGAACATGCTAAAATACTTTTTGACTACACTTTTTACAGGAATTGTAGCTTTTTTTTATCAATCTGGCTTGCTCTACTCGCCAAAACCTACTGATATAACCGACAGAAAATATCGTGCCATGGTCGTTTGTGCGCATCCTGAAGCCGCAAAGGTTGGGCAGAAAATTTTGGCAAAAGGCGGAAATGCCCTTGACGCTGCGGTAGCGGTTCAGTTTGCACTTGCCGTTGTTTTTCCCGTTGCGGGCAATTTGGGCGGCGGCGGATTTATGGTTATGCGCCGCAAAGATGGCAATGTTTTGACTTTAGATTATCGAGAAAAAGCTCCTGCTGCTGCCTCGAAAGACATGTATTTAGATGCCGAAAAAAAGGTCATTCCCGATTTGAGTTTGTACGGGCATTTGGCAGCAGGCGTGCCGGGTTCTGTGGCAGGAATCTTTGAATCTCATGCCAAATTGGGCAAACTTCCCATGAAAACCCTCATTCAACCTGCAATAGAGTTGGCAGAAAAAGGCTTCCTTCTTACAGCAAAAGATGCAGAAATGCTCAATAATGCTCGCTCAAGATTCAAGAAATATAACACTGTAGGAAATGCGTTTTTGGCAGATACTTTTGTCGCAGGAAAACTATTCAAGCAGCCCGATTTAGCCCGAACTTTGCGCCTCATTCGAGACAAAGGAAAAAAAGGTTTTTATGAAGGAGAAACCGCCGACAAAATCGTGGGAGAAATGCACAGAGGCGAGGGAATTATGACCTATGCAGACCTCAAAAATTATACAGCAAAATGGCGTGAGCCTATAACAACGGCTTACAAAGGCTATGAAATTACCAGCATGGCTCCGCCTTCGAGCGGGGGAATTGCGCTTACTCAATTGCTCAAAATGATAGAGCCTTTTCCGCTTGCCAAAAATGGGCAACATTCCCCCGAAGTAACGCATCTGATGGTAGAGGCAGAAAAAAGGGCTTATGCAGACAGAGCTAAACACTTGGGAGACAAGGACTTCTACCCTGTGCCTGTACAGGGTTTGTTGAAAAATGAGTATTTGGCGAGCCGTATGAAAGACTTTAATCCTGCAAAAGCTACGCCTTCTGATGCCATTCAAGCTGGGATTCCTGTGGCAAAAGAGCATGAGGAAACTACGCATTTTTCTGTAGTTGATGCAGAAGGAAATGCCGTTTCCGTTACCACAACCTTGAACAATAGCTTTGGCAGTTCGGTAGTCGTAGGTGGGGCAGGTTTCATTTTGAATGATGAAATGGACGATTTTTCCTCAAAGCCAAACACGCCCAATATGTATGGTTTGATAGGCTCGGAGGCAAATGCGATTCAGCCCGAAAAGCGCATGTTAAGTTCTATGACTCCTACGATTGTGAGCAAAAATGGGAAGTTATTTATGGTGGTTGGCACACCTGGAGGCTCTACGATTATTACCTCTGTTTTTCAAACAATACTAAACGTAATAGAACATGGCATGACCATGCAAGAATCTGTTAGTAGCCCGCGTTTTCATCATCAATGGCTGCCTGACAAAATCATGTATGAAAAAGGCACTTTTACCCCCGAAACGCTCAAAACCTTGCAAGCTATGGGGCATACTCTGGAGCAAAGACCTGGAGCCTCTGGCAGGGTAGATGCAATTTTAGTCAAAAAAGACGGCTTTTTGCAAGGTGGGGCAGACCCACGCGGAGATGATAAGTGGTTAGGAGTCGAGTAGTTGTGCGGTTTGATAAATCGCACGCAGCTTACTACATGCAGATATTTCATTTTTCGTAAAATGAGAAAATTTACCGCGTTTGCAGTATAATAGCCCAAATTATAGGGCTACCGCACCAAAATTAAGTAGAGCAAGAAAAATAAATAGCTTGATATTTTTCTTACC
>JAYUZN010000760.1:0-5632 GCA_043751755.1 Bacteroidota bacterium
GGCGCAGTAGCATAGTTATATGCTTGATAAGGAATAAAGCCCCCGTCTGCAACATAGCCAATATGATTGAGCAAATAATTCACAATTTTGGTTCTGTCTATGCCATATCCAAGGGCTTTTCTTACCCGAATATCCAACAAAGGATGCTGTTTATTTTCATATTTGCTGCTATCAATCAAAATGCCTACATAGTTCGTGATTTGATAAGGCGAAAAAGAAAAATGGTATGTATCTTTGTATTTTGCTTGAATTTCGCCCTTTTGCGTCAAAAGTTCATCTTTGTAAGAATTGTCTATGCCATTTATAAAGTCTAATTTTCCTTGCCGAAATGCCTCAAACGCAGAAAGCCTTGACACAATAAACTGCACATAAACGCCGTCCAAATAAGGCAGTTTTTTATCATAATAATGTGGGTTTTTATGCAATAATAAATAACGATTAAAATCCCATTTTTTGCACAAAAAAGCCCCTGTTCCTATCGGATTTTTGCCAAAATCTTCGCCATATAACCTAACAATTTCTTGGGGAAGGACAAAGCAATAAGGCATAGACAAAGTTCCCAAAAAAGGGGGAAAAGGCTCTGTAAGTTGTATTTGTAAAGTGGTGTCATTCAAGGCTTTGAAGCCCGAAATGATGTTTGTTTCTTTTTTGTTAAAAGCAGATAAACCTTCTATATGCCCCGAAAAAACCCATTTTCCTGTAGAAAGCGTTTTTTTATCACAAATACGGGTAAAAGAATATACAAAATCTTGTGCGCTAACTTTGCGCGTACTGTCTTTTCCAAACGCCTGATGTGTATGAAAAAAAACGTCATTTCTCAAGTGAAAAGTGTAGGTTTTGGCATCTTCCGAAATCTCCCAACTTTTGGCAATCGCAGGAATGACGGTTAAATGCGAATCTATATCAACCAAACCCTCAAATATCTGGGTTGTCATCCAAATCGTGCGCTGGTCTTTGGCTAAGGCAGGGTCTAAAGTCAGCAAGCCCTCGTCCATATTCATACGAAAAACATTGCGGTCATCTAGCGTTTGTTGGCTACAACTCCCTAATAATAAACAGCTTAACGATAAAATAAAGATATGTTTCATCTTTTTATTTATATTTTTGCAAAAATAGCTATTTTTTTTTACATTTGTCCATTCTTACACCTGTCCTTATATTTCTTAACAATGAAAACATTATTTTTTACGCTTTTTGTGTTGGTAGCAAGTATCTTGCTCGCACAACCTTCTTTGTCCTTTCAACGCTGCTATGGCGGAACAGGGACTGACGTAGCCTCCAAAATGCTTGACTATCAAGGCAATGGCTTTGTCGTATTTGGGACAACGACCTCCAATGACGGAGACGTATCGGGCAATCATGGCGGAAAAGACTTATGGGTTTTTCGCAATGACAGTACAGGCGCAATCGTTTGGCAAAAGTGCTATGGCGGAAGTGCAAGCGAATCTTTTGTAAATTATCATCTCGTTTCGGGGGGAGGGTATATAATTACGGGGATTAGCCATTCTAATGACGGAGATGTGGTAGGAGCGCATGGAGGAGCGGATATATGGGTGGTAAAGTTGGACAGCTTGGGCAATATCGTGTGGCAAAAAAGTTTGGGAGGAAGTGGGGCAGATTCGTTGGCACAAAGCGTGTATGACCCTTTGAGTGGCTACACTTACCTATATAGTCAGTCCAATTCTAATGACGGGGATATTAGTACTCCATTGGGAGACGAGGATGTGTGGTCAGTCGTGTTGGACTCTTTGGGAAATATCGTCAGCCAAAATTCTACGGGGAGTATAGATGCTGATGTGCTATTAGATGTTATGGTTCAAGGAAATACGGCTACCTATATATATACAAATTCATTTGGATTAACGGTTGGAAATCAGTTGTTTAATTTTGGCGGTGGCGGATTCAAGAGAACAGCAGATGGGGGTGTTTTAGTAGAAGATTTTGGAGCTGTTGGTCCCCTTGGTCAGGAGGAGTATAAGATTGAGAAATTTTCGAGTGCAGGGGTCTCTCAAACGGGGTATTATTATTCCGCAAATATGAATTCTATAACCTATTATAGCCATGGTACACACATTACCCAAAACGGTTTTGAGATATATCGTTGTGTATATGTGGGTCCTTATGTGGGGAGTGGTAATTATAATGAAGTTAATTACCGAGAATATGATAATCAAGGAACACTTCTTTCAAATTTTCAAAATAGTACCCCTTGGAATGGACAGGCTCCTGCTTGTCTCACCATTCCCGCTGATTTAGGGATAGCTGATACTGCATTAGAAGGAGGCTTAATTCAGGTTGGAGATGGAATTAACATAGATAAAATGACTTTTGCGCAGAACCCCGAATGGGCAAAAGTAATGGGCGGGACAGGCATACAACTTTATGCCGATTATCTTCAAAAAGCCGATACAAGCTATTGGGTTTTAGGCAGCACAAATTCCAATAATGGAGACGTGTCAGGCAATCATGGCGGCTATGATATTTGGCTTACGTCTTTAGCTCCTGCAAAAAATGGGGCATTTGGCTATGTATGGGAAGATGTGAATCATAATGGAAGCATAGATGCGGCGGATTTGCCTGTGAGTAATTTGCTGCTAAAAGCGGTAACAGGTGCGAATACGGCTTATGCTATTTCGCAAGCAAATGGCAGATATGAGCTGAATTTGGCGATTGGAAATTATGTTGTTTCAGCCCCAAATCTCCCTTTGTATCATACCTTACAGCCCGCTACAGGTATGGTCAGTTTTGCCAATAATAATGCTTCGGTAGATAGCCTAAATCCGTTTTTGCTTGTGCCGATTCCCAATATACAAGATTTAAAAATTATGCTTACGGGAGGGGCAGCCCAACCGGGTTTTGATAGAAGCTACGATTTAAGCTATAAAAATGTAGGCACACAAAGTTCTAATGCGACCATTCATTATACATTTAACCCTGATGAAACTTTTGTGAGTGCCTCGCCCGCGCCCGATACGCTTACGGCTACCTCCGCAAGTTGGAATGTGAGCAATTTGTCGCCTTCCGCAAGTGGCAGTATTTATTTGGTTACAAATCTTGGCGCAGTCAATTTGGGAAGCACTTTTAGCACTTCGGCGTATATTTATCCTTTTGTCAATGACCAAAATGTGGCGAACAACACGGATACAAATTCAGAAATAGTGGCAGGCTCTTTTGACCCGAACGACAAATTGGTGTCTCCTGCGGGAAATCCGACTTTAAGTAGTTTTACCCTCAATGAGCAGTATTTGACTTATACTGTCCGTTTTCAGAATACAGGAAATGCGCCTGCTGTTACCGTAGCCATTAAAGATACGTTGTCTCATTTGTTAGATATTACGACTTTGGAAGTGCTTTCTGCCTCGCATGATTTTGTGGCAACGGTCTCCGAAACCGATAAATTGACGATAACATACCCCAATATAATGCTGCCCGATAGTGGCACAAACTATTTGGGCAGTCAAGGTTTTATCAAGTTTCGGATAAAACCCATGTATCCTGTTGCTTATTGTGAAGCCATTTTAAATAAGTCTGCGATTTATTTTGACTTCAACGCGCCTGTCATAACGAATGAAGTAAGCACCTTTTTTCTCCCAGATGCGCCTGTCATTACTGCTCCCACAAATGCGGTATGCGCAGGTTCGCTGCTACCTCTCACAAATTCAAACCTTCCTACGGCGGCTTTTCACAATGCAGTAACCTCTAGCGGGGCTAGTAGTATATATTATCTTGGCAATCAGTCCGTAGCTTTTCAAGGCAATTTAGCGGGCAATTTTCAAGTATATCTCCAACAAAGTATCTATAATATTGCGGGTTGTACGGTTTCTTCGGCTCCTTTTAACATAGAAGTTTATCCAACCCCCAATGCGAACCTTACGCTTTCGGGTTCTACGACCATTTGCCAAGGCAGTCAATTAACCTTAACAGCAGCTTTTGATACGATAAACACCTATTCTTGGTATTATAACAACACTCCTACTGGGACAAATAGCAACTTATATCAGGCTACTCAAACAGGAAATTATCATTTGCAGATTGCGAATACCTACGGCTGTTCAGACACTTCTAACATGGTATCTGTATCCGCAAATCCCAGCCCAACTGTGAGTGCAATGGCTATGGGAAGCACAAGTTTGTGTTTGGGAGACACCTTGTTATTTACCACAACAGCAACGGCTGGAGTTACTTACAAATGGCAAAAAAATGGCTCAAATATCGCTGGCGGCACAAATGATTCTTTATTCGTTGCTTTGAGTGGAAACTACCATGTTATTGTTCAAAATAGCTATAATTGCAAAGATACTTCTGCGTTATTTTCGGTAGTTGTACATAATTTACCCACTGTTTCCCTGAGCAATGTAGGTACTCTTACTTTTTGTGACGGAAATAGTGTCCTGCTCAATGCAAATGTTGTAGCGGGCTATAGTTATGCTTGGAAGGAAAGTGGAAACCCCATTGCGGGCGCAAATTCAAGTTCCTATCAAGCTACCCAAAGCGGCACTTACACCGTAACGGTAACAGATTCAAATGTTTGTAGCAAAACTTCTTTGGCAAAAATCGTAACTGTAAATCCTACGCCAACTGTGAGTGCAATGGCTATGGGAAGCACAAGTTTGTGTCAGGGAGATACCTTGTTATTTACCGCAACAGCAACGCCGGGAGTTACTTACAAATGGCAAAAAAATGGCTCAAATATCGCTGGCGGCACAAATGATTCTTTATTCGTTGCTTTAAATGGAAACTACCATGTTATTGTTCAAAATAGCTATAATTGCAAAGATACTTCTGCTTTATTTCCGGTAGTTGTCCACAATTTACCCACTGTTTCCCTGAGCAATGTAGGTTCTCTTACCTTTTGTGACGGAAATAGTGTCCTGCTCAATGCAAATGTCGTAGCGAGCTATAATTATGCTTGGAAGGAAAGTGGAAACCCTATTGCGGGCGCAAATGCAAGTTCCTATCAAGCTACCCAAAGCGGAACTTACACCGTAACCGTAACAGATTCAAATGTTTGTAGCAAAACGTCTTTGGCAAAAACAGTCGTAGTGAACCCCAAACCTGTAGTAAATGTTAGCTCCACAGGCTCTATTGCACAAGGAAATGCGCTACTCATTGCCACTGCTACGCCAAATGTTACTTTTCAATGGCAAAAAAACAATAGCAATGTAGCCAATGGCGCAAATGATTCTTTGTATGTTACGCTTATCGGAAATTATCGGGTTATCGTCAAAAACACTACGAACTGCAAAGACACTTCTGACGTAAATCAAATCGGAGTAGGCATAGAGCAAGGAAGCAATGCGGCGATGATTTATATTTACCCTAATCCTGCCCAAGAAGAACTCTTTGTTTCGTGGGAAAGTGCGGCTCATTCCATCGCCACCGTTTCCCTCACAGACATAACAGGTAAGCAAGTCTTTGCGCAAAGCCTCCTGCAAAAGCCTAAAACAGAGGTTACTATCCCTGTTGCGGATTTGGCAGAAGGGGTGTATTTGCTGCGTGTAGAAGCGAATGAGGCGATTTATACGGAAAAAATAATGATAAGAAGGTAGTTAAGAGTTGAAAGTTGGCAGCTTCTTGAAGCGTCCGCTTCCATTTGTTGGTTTGCAGGGTTGCGCACCTTTTCAAAGGTGCG
>JAYUZN010000761.1:0-9958 GCA_043751755.1 Bacteroidota bacterium
CGAAAAACAAGAGGGGGAGCGGGGCATGTTTTTTTCTATAAATATCGCGTCCCTACGGGACTATAAAATCATCAACTTATTTATTTTCCGTTCCTAAGATACAATATGTCTGCTATAGAGAATAATCTTTTATGATTTTATATTTGCAAAAAACACTACCTTTGCACCTACATTTTTAACATATATGCCAATGACAAAATATAGTTTTTTGCTGATAACATTAGCTACACTATGGTCTTGTGGGGACAAAAACAACACACAAACTCGTGAAAACGAGCCTGCTACGAATACAGAAACTCCCACAACTCCTGCGCAAGTAGATTCTGTAGCCATTATGAAACCTCAAATTGAGCAGATTCTCACTAACTACTATGCCGATTTAGGGGCAGAAAATATTGACGAAAACAAGTATTTTGCCCCGATTGTAAGCCCCTTTTTTGCTTCGCAAAATGTGCCTGCTGCCAAAATCGGTGAAAGTTTGCGTCAGGGTTTCAAAACGATGGACCATCGCAAGGTTACGATTGACCCTGCCCATACGCTTGTTAGCAAAACGATGACAGGCTATGAGGTGGAATTTATGGGAACTTCTGAATATACAGAGGTCAAAACGAAAAAACAAGTAAAAAGCGAGTTCCATAACAAAGTGGTATTTGACAATCATTTGAAAATCAATGGCTTTGCGAAGGCAGAAAGTGGCGAAAGGGGCTTAAATGTGGAAGAGGAAACCGAAATGGTTTTTGCCGAAAAAGTGTTGGCAAGCCTCAATTCCGCAAATGCGATAGAGCAATTTATGGATAGCGAAAAAGGCACATTATATATGTATCGTGAAGGCATTTTTGACCATATTGTAAGTGGAAATACCCTTGCCTCCCTCAAAAAATCGCACAATTCCATAGACAAAGAACTCAAACATTTGGGCTGTAAAACGCTAGAAATGAAGGCAATAACCTTTGATTGTGATAAGGAATTTTCGGCAAAAGGCTGCTTCTTGTCGCCAGTGAATGACTACCATGATTTTAGCAAAAAGGCGGAGGCAATAAACAAAGTCAAAGGAGGGCTAAGAAATTACACAAGTCAAGAAATGACCGCTCAACAAGCGATGGAAACCTTAGTTACGCATACACTGATTGTTACAGACAAGTATTTGTTGTTAGGCTTGGGCAAAGTCAATGGCAAATGGCGGGTAATAACGATTGATACATCGAAATTTGATTGTTCTGCGTAGAAATGATTGGGGGTTTTCAAACCGCAAAAAACCTGCCGTTATTGTGTAATAGCGTGGCGCACTTTTGAAAAGTGCGCCACGCCACAAACCCTTAAATCATATATAGGACTTACGCAGAAGTTGTTTTTATCGCCACTAATTAAGGCGAATTCTGGGCGTTAATTAGTGAAAATTCGTGTAATTCGTGGCAAAATGCGTAAGTCCTAAAGATGGGGCTTGAAGGGCAAATTGTATTTAAGGTTTTGATGGACGAGACCGGGAATTATGTAAAACACCTCCCGCCAGAATCGGGACACGCTATCCTCATTTCCGCAGTCGAAAACCACCTCTGTAACATGAAGTTTACCCCCGCTATCTGCGAAGGAAAACCTATTCGATTTTGGGTAAATGTGCCTTTTCGCTTTAAATTGAAATGAGGGGGTATCCTGTAAAGAAAAAAAGCTATGACACTTTTTGTGGAAAAATGAAGGCTAAGAAATAAGCCTATATTTTTATTTTTGCTTGTATTTTTCGAGAAAAAAGGCTATATTTGCGCTTAATATTCAACATTATTAAGATACGCATCAAATCATGGAAATAACCTTAGAAAGCATCTTTCAATTATTCGCAGAGAGCGAAAAGCAGCGCAAAGAAGCGCGACTTCAGTATGAAGCACAGCGGCTTGAGCAGGAAGCACAGCGGCTTGAGCAGGAAGCACAGCGCAAACAAGAGCAGCTTGAGCGCGATGAACAGCGCGATAAGCAGCGCGAACAAGCCGAAATTGAGCGTAAACAAGCCGAAATCGAGCGCAAAAAAGATATGGATAGATATCTGAAGAAAACTATAGGCGATTTATCCAAAAAAATAGCCGACTTAGGAGACGTACTTGGCATGTATGCGGAGGCGCAGGTAAAAGAGCGTATTAAAGAAATGTTTGCAGAGCGAGGAATCGTATGTGATACGCTAACCATTCACTACGAATATGAAGAAGCAAACGGGCAATGTGTCTATGAAATAGATTTGTTGCTTTACAACACGATATTTGCCATTGCAATAGAAGTGAAGCACAAGCTCAAAACCCAGCATATTGATGAGCATACTGAACGGATGGAAAAGTGTATAAACTATCCGCCACGCGGCACAGAAGGCAAAATACTACTCGGCGCAATTGCTACCATGATATCAAGTCCTGAAACGGAGGCATACGCGCAAAAAAAGGGCTTTTACCTCATCAAACCCAGTGGAAAATCCGTTAAAATCGCTAATCCACTGGATTTCAAAGCGAAATACTGGCATACAAAAGGGAAATAGTTGCCTAAAATGAAGGTTGAGAAATGCGTGCAGATTTTTACTTCAGGTTGTTTTTTCAGAGAAAAAAGGCTATCTTTGCGCTTAATCTTCAACATTTAAGCTACGCATCAAATCATGGAAATAACTTTAGAAAGCATTTTTCAATTATTCGCAGAGAGCGAAAAGCAGCGCGAAAAAGCGCAACTTCAGTATGAAGCACAGCAACTTGAGCTGGAAGCAAAGCGCAAACAAGAGCAGCTTGAGCGTAAACAAGCCGAAATCGAGCGCAAACAAGAGATGGATAGATATCTGAAGAAAACTATAGGCGATTTATCCAAAAAAATAGCCGACTTAGGAGACGTGCTTGGCATGTATGCTGAGGCGCAGGTAAAAGAGCGTATCAAAGAAATGTTTGCAGAGCGGGGAATCGTATGTGATACGCTAACCATTCACTACGAATATGAAGAAGCAAATGGGCAGTGTGTCTATGAAATAGATTTGTTGCTCTACAACACGATATTTGCCATTGCGATAGAAGTCAAGCACAAGCTCAAAACCCAGCATATTGATGAGCATACTGAACGCATGGAAAAATGTATAAACTATCCGCCACGCGGTACAGAAGGGAAAATACTGCTTGGCGCAATTGCGACCATGATATCGAGTCCTGAAACGGAGGCTTATGCGCAAAAAAAAGGCTTTTACCTCATCAAACCCAGTGGAAAATCCGTTAAAATCGCTAATCCACTGGATTTCAAAGCGAAATACTGGCATACAAAAGGGAAATAGGATTTACGACATTTTTCAGCAAAAATTATTCTTTGCGGGCTACGAAATGCCTGTGTGAGCGTTATATAGAACAATTAACGGTGCGCCAAAGTCGGAAGTCTGCTCACAAATAGATATTATTATTCGCAGCAAAGCGGGAAAAGTAGAAGTGGGGAGAACACCACAGGTCATTTTTTGAAGAAATGACATGTTCCGTAAAAAAGTTATCTGATAGAATCCTATAGCTAAATTTACGAATGATTACCTTTCTTTTCAAGTTCTACTAACCTTACCTCCATTTGCTCCACTTTTTGCACAAAAGTAAAAAGGTCTATAGGAAAATAAACCACCCCATTTCCGCAAAGATTATTCACTCCGCCCGAAATATGAAACACATTTTTCTCCCCAAAAGTAGTCAATTCAGAAACCGTAGTGCCTAAAACCCCAGCAATTTCGTTTAAGCGATTCCAACTCACATCTGTTTCATTGCGCTCAATTTTAGAAAAAGCTGCCCCCGTAATTCCCATTTTTTCGCCTACATATTCCTGGGAATAGCCCTTCATCATCCTTACTGTCCTTATTTTGTCGCCAATTGTCATAAGAATTGAAATTTTAGTATTGTGAGTTGAATTATTTGAATTGTTAAAATGTATTCTTGCTTGTACCTTTGCAAAAGTTTTGTTATGCTTTATTATAATCGAAATTATAATAAAAAATGGTAATTGCTGTGGTAAAAAATTATTGCTGCAAATGTAGCAATTTTTAGATTCTTTATCACAAACATTTTATTCTCTTTCTATAAAAACGCTTTATGAGTACAAATTCCACTTCTGCAAAAGACAATAACAAGGGGATTGAGGATTCCCTTGTATTAGTTGTTACCCTCGTCTGTCTTACAGTAAGCCTTTGGCAAACAGGAAACGGATATGCTAAAGCATTTGGACATTGGATAGTTTCCTTTGCTGTTGCATTTACCCTTGTCGCTGTTATGTTCATTCAAAATGGACAGATAAGACGCAATATTCAAGAAAATAAAAAAACGGGAAGAGCATGGCTTTTATACGGGCTATGTATCCTTGCTTCTTTTGCGGGAAATTTCAATTCATTTTATTCTAAATTTACAGGCAGCGATTTAGTCAAACAAGAACTGTCTGTCAAAAGAGATTCGTTGGAATCTATAGGCACAAGAGCAGGTAATTTCTTGGTTCAGCCCGAAGATAAATTATTGCAGGATATAATAGACAATAAAGTTAATGATTTGAGAAAACAAATTATCAATGAAGGGAACCCAGGATTAGGACCACTTGCGATTGATATATTAGCTCAAATTGAACGGGAGCTGAAGATGACGGGCAAATTTACCAAACTTAAAGCTGCCTCTAAATCTCGACAAGATTTAGAGACTTTAGCCGATGAGTACGAAAAAATGATTAAAGCAGAATTAGATATAAAACTTAAACGTTCCAATGTAGCCTTGAAATTGGATATAGAAAGACGTTATAAGTTGATGATTACAGATATAGACCAAGTTCCGCAAGGTGACGAAAAGAAAGGCTTAGAAGTAATTTCAAAAGCGGTAAATGAGTACAAAAAGATTGGAAATGATGTTCAGAAAGAGAATCCCAGTTTTATTTATGATAAAAATATGCAGATAGAAAACAATCGTTTGGGAGAAATAGACCATTCCATCAAATCTGTATGGGCAAATTGGCCCTCTACCGCCATTTTTGTCGCCATTTTTCTGAGCTTAATGATAGATTTGTTGCCACCTTTATTAGTTCATGCTGTTACACAAAACAAACAAACCGCACCACCACGTAAACCTGATGCTAATTTTAGGGGCTAATTTTGACACAACTTTCATTTTTAAACTACTAACAATCAATTATTTATGTCAAATACAAACGAAGATAATGAATTATTTGATAGGGATACACCGCCACAAGAAGAAGAAAAAGTGGATAGCAATGCTGCTGCAAGAGAAGAACATAATCGCAGAATTGCTAGAATTATAGAAAAAGATACCCACTATATTTTCTTTTTTGGAAAGATAGCAAGTGGCAAAAGTGCAATCATTACGTATTTCATCAATTATTTACTTGGAGAAAGTGAAGGGACACTCGTGTTAACTGATTTAGGAGAGAGTGCTTATACTAACGAATTATTGGAACGCTTTGCCTCTAATTCTCTTGTGAAACGTACTAATCCTATGCTTGACCCAACTACGATTGACTTACGATATGAGCCAAGAGATACCAGCAAACCTAAGAAATTTTTTACCATTTTGGAAATGGCAGGGGAAGACTTAGAATTATTAGGGTATAAAAATAGAAAGAATACTTCAGAAGTAGGAAAGCTTCCCAAAGGAATTCAAGCCTACTTCGACGCAAAAGGTATTTCTATTACCTTTATTTTGTGTACTCCCTTTAATAAAGCAAATGAAGATGCGGCTTTGTTATCCGCATTTATTCAACATGTAGAAAAGAACCGCAATAAATTTAAAAAATATACTTACGCTTTGTTAGCCACGAAATGGGATAAAAATATTGCTCAAAAACGTATCCAAGATTTTGCAAATGAAAACCAGCTTCAATTTGTGATTGACCAAATCAAACATAAAGATCCGTTAGTAATGGGTTATTCTATCGGAGAAGTGAGTGAGACAGATTCCTTGGTACTTGATGTCAATAAAAAATGCCCTGAAGATTTATGGCATTGGCTTTATGAGGATATGACTGGAGTCCCCTTGAAAGACCCCTATATTCCTCCTACACGTAATTTATGGCAGCGACTCAAAGATTTTTTATTAGGACCTAACAATGAATAATACAGAACCACAAATAGGAATTGCTTATGTAGGTACTACACGCGGCTTACAATATCAAGGCTCACAATTTTGTCAAGAACAAGATATAAATGAGTTTAAGGTAATGCTTGCTAAATTAGAAGAAGATTACTATCCAATAATCCCTATGAGAGATTATTGGATAGTCTTATCTCAAAAAGACAATCAAGAGAATACACTAACGCTATATGCTTTGTATCGTTATGCTATTGAGAAAGAAGAATCAAGAGAAGGTGGGTATTATGGGGCAGTTGTTCTGATTAAAAATGCAGTCTTAAATGCAGAGAAAGTGATTTTTTATTTAAACTCTTTAGTTACGGAGATAAAAAAAAATGCGTTAGATAGCAATGATAAATTTTTTCGGGATTTGGATACCTTGGTACCACTTAAAGAGGTTTCTCCTTCTTTAGATGCTTTCTACCCTGCAAAAATAGGTGAAAATATAATTGAATATTGTATTGAACCTTTCGATAAAAGCCTATTAGGGAACTTTATTTTAGGCGCAAATAATATAATTCGTGTTGCTAATTCTCCAAAAATAGTCTTTATTGCATCTGAAGGCAAAGGGCAAATTGAGGTTAAGAAACATATAAATATCGTCAATATTCCACAACTCAAAGTGGAGGGCGAGAAATTATTAATAAAAGCCCAAAAAGAAGAGGCGAATAGGCAACTAAAAGAAGAACATAAGAAGAATAAGAATGGCGGTGGCGGTACAATAATTCCCCCAACCACGAAAACTGAAATTGATATAACAAGCCCAACTTTCCCCAAAACAACAGCAGAATTAGAGAAATTTATCCTAAAAGTAATCAAACAAAACCCAGAAGCAATTATTGAAATAGGGCAAAAACAGGCTTCATTTTCATATAGTGATGGCGAGAAACATGAAGAAGAAACCGCGGCACAGGGTACAGCAGAGTTAGATTATGATGATTCAAGAACATGGAAGCCTTTTTTCAAGAAACAATGGCAAAAATGGGGAAAATTAGCAGGTATTTTAGCACTTACCTTTGGTTGCCTATACTTTTTTGTCTTACCTTATATTTCTTTTGACTTTCTAACTACTCAACCAAGCATAGAGATAAAAAAAGATACACCTCCTCAAAAGCCCTCAACATCTTCTGGAGTAGTTGAAACGATACCTGAAAATAGGACAACTTGCGATTGCTTTCCAAATAAAGCAACTGACAAAGGAGTTGTAAAAATTCAATACTACAACAAAACAGAAGGTATGACAATTGGTAATTTAGCCAATAAACTGCAAAATATCTGCTCAACTTGTGGCACAGATTGTAGTCAAGAATTTGAAAATCATGTCAAAACAAAAAACCCTAATGACGCAGCTACAGGCTTATTAAAAAAAGACAAATTGATTGATATGTTCTTTAAGGAAAATTGTACATCTGTTAGAACCAGTAAAGCTTTTGAAGATGATGGAAATGGAGGATTAAAAGAATATAGCCCCCCACCTAAAGTTACACCCACGCCCAAACTTTCGCAAACTCCAAAAGCCGTTACCACTAAGCCACCCACCGTACCTCCTCCAAAAAAAACGACTGAAAGCCCAGGTTGGTACACAAAAAATCCTCAATAGAATTTCATTTTTTTACAAATGCTTTGAAAAGAAAGTTGTTACTTTTCAAAGCATTTGCTTGTTTTCATTAACCCAAATTCTCATGCACAACTTCCTTTTTCTCCTCCTGCTCCTCACATTTTCCCCCAAGCCTTACGTCCACTTATGCGAGAGCAAGAACGCCTACGCCTATCACAACTCCCCAAGCTGTTACGGCTTCAACAGATGCCAAGCTACCCGCAGCAAAATAACACAAGACCTTGCCATACAGCGGCATTATCGCCCTTGCAAAATCTGCTACAAATAAAATAAATCCCCATTTTCTCCCAAAAATTCCCGTACTTTGCCATTCCACGACAAAACACAAACACAACACCATGCGTACACATTTCCTCTTTTTGGTACTTGCTTTGATGACTCAATGGCTTGAAGCCCAACAATATAATGATGGTCCCGTTCAGATAATGATGCGGCAGCGGGAATGGGACGTAACCCTTGCCGCGCCGAATGATGCCACGTTAAACGTCTCTTTTGTGAGTTTGGGGGCGATTTCGGAAGATGAATATGCCTTCAAAGTCTGGGGGAGAGGCAATTCGGTCAATACGACTTGGTATGGCGGAAATTGCTTTAATGATGAATTTGACCCGTCTTTGGTCAATTCTATCGATTTTAATGATATTTTCTACAATCAGACCTTTGCGGGGGCGGCTGTGCCGTATTATATGGACTTGCGCATTGATAATCACGAGGACGATATGTATGACCTTAGTTATTATCTGAGTTTTGCTGGAGGACTTGTGCCTTGCGCCAATTTGGGGACGTATCCCTATTGCACGTATGATCCGCCGACCTGTTGTGTGAACCTTTTTGGTTGTCTTTACACCGAAGGAGACGACTTGCATTGTGATGCTAATCCCTTCAAAACCAATATAAACTACCGTACAGGACCGCCTTGTCAATGGTATAATCAGGGATTTGTGGCGGGAACAGTCGGGGTGTGTGCAGATAATATTTATCTGCCTCATATTGAAACTTTTTGGCGATATAACAAAGGAACGGCTTGCAATGATGCCATAGATTTACTGACAATTCCTGCGGGTGGCTCGGTGTTTCATTACAATAGTAACGAATGTTATAGCAATAATTTTGCGGGAAGTCCGGGTAATGATGTCTTTTATCAGTTTACTATAACACAGCCCATGGGCATAAAAGCGAGCTTGTGTGGGGCGGCTTCTTTCAATACTTATTTATATTTATTAGATGCGAGTTGCAATGTTATTACTTCTAATGACGATTTTTGTAACTTGACTTCGGAGGTTACAAGGGAGTTGTGCGCACCCGGAACTTACTATGTGGTGGTCGATGGGGCGGCGGCTTTGGATATGGGAACTTTTACTTTAACGGTAAGTGAGCAGCTCGGTGTATTGTTAGATGCAAATGCGGGTCCCGACAAAAATGTGTGTTTGGGCGGAACTACGGTGTTAGGGGGGATTCCTGCTGCGCAATTTGGGGCGGGAGGCTACGTTTATAATTGGTCGCCTTCTACGGGTTTGAATAATCCTGCGCTGGCAAATCCGACTCTGACTGCGGCAACTTCGGGGACTTTTCAGTATGTTTTGGCGGTAACTGATGCGAATAATTGCACGATTTATGATACTTTGAGCGTGCTTGTGGTTGCGCCGCCTGTGGCGGGAATTAGCAGCAATACGAATATAATTTGTTCTGGGACTTCTGCGACTATGACGGGGACGGGGGGGACAGGTACTCCCCCTTATCAATGGCTCTTTAATAGTGGTACGCTGCCCGGGGCAAATGCTTCGGTTTACAATGCGACTTTGCAAGGGAATTATTCTGTAATTGCTTACAATTCAATCGGTTGTGGAGACACTTCTGCGGCTATTAATATTCAGGTCGTGTCGGGAGCGTTGGCAAATATTTCTGCGACAAATGGAACAACGGCTTGTCAGGGCGATACGGTTGTGTTAAATGGCTATGGAATTGGGATAAATTATCAATGGCTGAACAATAACCTCCCTATTGCTGGAGCGACTTCTAATACTTTTTTTGCGACAAATAGCGGAAATTATTCGGTTATTTTGTCTTTTGGGGGGCAATGTGCAGATACTTCTGTGGCTTTGCTTGTTGTTATCAATCCGAATCCTACGCCTACGATTTCGCCTTCGACTGCGCAAACGATTTGTCAGGGGCAAACGGTCTTTTTCTTTGCTACGGGAGGCACTAATTATCAATGGTTTATGAATGGTTTGCCGATTGC
>JAYUZN010000762.1:0-2083 GCA_043751755.1 Bacteroidota bacterium
GTCATAGTCACAACTGTATAGTGTGCATCTTTTCTCTGAAATTGGGATTTTATCTCTAATTCATCAATTTTATCGTGAAAGATTTTATTTAAGTCAAAAAAGACTGTCCTCTCGATGTCTTCACCCAAAGCAGATGTTTTAACATTCCAGTTATCGGATAGCCAGCAAGCAGCAGATTTCATACCCATACCAAATTCTGATAAGCCCGTATTATCAGGTGGAATTTCGGCTGCCCTAAAAGCCCGTGCATAATCTTGTGTATGTATACCAGCAGCATTATCTCTGATTACAATTTCACTATCTGCTTCATTTATTGCGATATTTATTTTTAAAAGAAAATTTCCTCCATCTACTTTGAGGAGTTCATCACGATACTTTTGAGAACTATCAATAGCATTATCTACAAATTCCGCTAAAGCATTCCAATGGTCGTATTCTACACGTTTAAGTATAGTTAAAATACTTGTATCAGGTCTTATATTAACTTTTGAGATTTCCATCTTAATTTTTGATTCGTTTAAATATGAGTTCTATTTATGTTTTTATTTCAATAATTTTTCTGCTATAAGTTTTACTATTTTAGAATTTACGGCATTTCCCAATGCTCGAAAAGCAGCATTATCATTCTCTGGTAAATCTATTCCTTCTAAGGATTGTAGTTTTAGTCCTTCATTTTTCGTAATATACCGATTCTCCCATCCAATTATTGGAATTTGTGTACTCGTACAAACAAGAGAAGGGAAGTAATCAATCTTTTTTACTCTAATTCCTGATGCTCTGAATTGTAAAATGTAATTATTGATTTTTCGCTCTCCTTTTCCTACATTCCATTCTAATTTTTGCCAACTTTGAGATTCATACAAGGCTATTTTAGCTACTGCTTTTTTTATAAATTTCTCATTATTATCATAAAACAAGCGACTTTGCCTTATATAATCAACTTTCCAATCGGGAAATTCTTTTTCAACTCTTGCATAACTAGGAAGGTTTTTAAACTGTTGTATTTTATCTTGACCTTTCAGACTAATACCAAAGTTTCCTCTAAATTCACCTAATTCTTTGTCCGTCATTTGATAAGGAAATCTGTCTTCATACGGATACGTAGCCCCAAATTCCATTCCCCAAATAGGAAAGCCTGGTAGTTTAGTCTCTATGGGAATCGCATCAATTAATTCTTGCCAAATATTTAAACACTCAATATTCCTTTGAGCTATCTTCCTTCCATCAACTGGATTCTGCTCTATAAATTCATGAATATTCGTAACTGCTTTTTTCTGTTTATCAATATCTTCAAAACGAAAATGGTCTAGTTTTTCCGATGAACCTACAATAAAAATCCTTTTTCTATGTTGTGGAATCCCAAAATCATGAGGCGAATAAGTATGGTGCAAAACATTGTAACCCACTCTTTCTAATTCAGATTTCATATAATTCCAAGTTTCTTCATTGTCATGTTTGGCGATATAAAGGACATTTTCAAGAATAAAATACTTAGGCTTTCGATATTCTAAGATTTTAACGATTTCATCAAAGAGATTGCCTCTATGTTCATCTTTTCGTCCTAATTGTTTCCCTGCCTTAGAAAACGGCTGACACGGAAACCCCGCACATAGCACATCATGTTGAGGAATAGAATCAATGTCATTTTTGACAATTTTCTTAATATCGCCCTGTGCTTCTATTTTCCAATTCGTTTTGTAAAGTTCTCTCAAACTAAGGTCAAGTTCGCTTGCAAATACACATTCATGCCCCAACTCGCTCAAGGCTTTGTGGAACCCACCTAAGCCCGCAAATAAATCAATATATTTTAACATTCTTTCCTTCTGATAATGTTTTAACGCCAATGTTTTTTTAAAAAAATAGTGTAACCGAGCGCAAAGCTAAATTTTATACTCTTTTTCCAAACTTATGTTCTAAAATTTTATGATAAAATGAGTAAATCATAGAAGATGCCCCTCAGTATAAAAACGCCAAAAGCCGTTCAGCCCCCACCGAACGCCTTTTGAATGAGCGCGTTTACGCACCAAAACCGAAGGACAAGACAAAGAAATAGAGCATCTGAAAAAGATAATCGTACTTTTAG
>JAYUZN010000763.1:0-8124 GCA_043751755.1 Bacteroidota bacterium
TAAAGGCAGAGAACATTTCGCTTGCCTCACATGCTGCATAAACGAAGCGCAAGGCTAAAACACATGCAGCACGTAGTCAAGCGGTGGCGTTATGCACCAAGAAAAGCTAAACTTGACAAACTTAGGGTATCCCCCGCCGCACAAAAAACAACCAATGCCCAGCGCACAAATCCACGCTTCGCATCCGTTGTTTTTTTGCAGCCGCACGCAGGGTAGGTTAAGCAGGACGTAGAAACCCCCGCCCCCCCGCCCCACCAAAAAAAGATTTTGACAATTCACAATATTTTTTACTTTCACAATTTTTTCACAATTTATGAAAAATCTTTCGTTATTTCTTGTTTTTATGGGATTATCCTTATTTGGAATATCTCAAAGCATTCCCCAAGATGTTATTAATTTGGTTAATAACTGCCAATATATCTTTGAGGGGACAGTTATTCGCAGCGATTCCTATTGGGGAAGCCCCGATTCCGCTATTTATACCTCTAACACCCTTCAAATCCATAAAATACTGAAAGGGAATTTGGTGTGTGGAACGGTTGAGGTCATTACACGAGGCGGGCGAGTGGGAGATGAGGGACAAATTATTTCCCATAATTTAGTCTTATATAAAGGCTTAAAAGGTGCTTTTTTCTGCAATCCTACCAACTATGATTTATCTCCGATTGACTTTTACCCCGAAACCAATACGGATCCCTTACAAGTTGAGTTTGGCGAACAAGGATATTTGCGCTACTATTATGACGGGATAAACAAAGAAGTTTCGAATAACATGTTGGTACTTGATAGCATTGCCCAAGTGTATGATGCAGTAGAACTACTAACACAGTTTAATTATATTGATTGTGAAGCCACAATAACTGCGCCTAGTAGTGTGGCTGTTTTAAAGGTTGCCTCTACTGCACTCACAGCTAAAAATGATACTCATATTGATACTCAGAATCGGGAATATGTTGAAAAAGTAAATCAAAAGTTACAAAAAGCAGCAACAAACAAAATTGCAGCAACAAATGAACTTATTTACACATTTCAAAATTTGCAAATTACCCAAACCTTTCCGCGTTATTTTGAATTTGACGTGTCATTAAGTGCAAGCGACAACGATTCCTATATAGACAATGGGTTGGCTCTCGTACAATACCCTAAATCGCTTTTTGGGGTAGATATTGTTGGGAATAACAAAATTACGGTTACTCGTTCTACGGTGATAGCTTCTGTTGCAGATTATGACGACCCTATTCCCCTATATGAGAATGATTCCTGCTTCAAAGTTTGGATATTTGCAAAGACTTCAAATGTAACTCGTTATCAGCTTAACACTACTCCAACCCCAGCTTTTCATGTAAAAATAGAATACTCAACCTGCAATTTATTAGGCGTTTTACGTTGGGGAGATGTGAGCAAAATGTCTCTTTACTCGTTGTACACAAGTACTGCAACGGGTTTTGATTATACACAATACCCCGTTACAACTGCAACAGGTTTTCACAATATACCTCGATGCCTTCCTGAAATTACCGATTTTAACCCGAAAAATGTAAAGGCAGGGGTGGGAGACAGTGTCACCATTTCTGGCAAATTTTTTGGACAAACAAGGGGGACAGGAAAGGTTTCTTTGAGAGATGCTGATAGAAAACTATTAAATGCCTATATTTCTTTAGATTCAATAGATTATATTTCATGGAGTGATAATCAAATAAAAGTAAGGATAGCTTCTTTCAATATCAATGCAAATAATCTATTTGGGGGCGGATCTCACCCTGCTGGGAGTGGGAAGATTATTATTAAAAACAGCAGCAGTGATACAACTTCTTCTTATTTGTTAGTTCCACCTAATTTAACAGTTGACTATGCGGTATCAAATACCTATGAAAGTCTTCTATTTCAGAAAAAAAGGATAGATTTGGTAGATGCTTATGGACCTAATACATTAGGGAACGGGGGCTATGGCTTTTATATAGCCAAGAATATTTATAATAATCCTAAAGCGTATGCTACGGTAAAAAAAGCCCTCAAAGATTGGCAATGCTTGACGAAAGTCCCGTTCGTCATTCTTGATACTTTACCTTCCACTTGGAGTGAAACAATTTCAGTTAATGATAAAAAAAATGTAATTCAGTTTGGAGTATTAGATCCCAATACAATAATGGAAACATCAACTTTCGCGGGTACATGCCCGAATGCTAATGGTAATGCTATTTTGCCAGAAGTGGACATTATCATTAATAACACTATTGTTACTTGGGTTTACGATACTGGGGCAGTAAGTGCTTTACAAGTTGATTTTTATTGGTCTCTTTTGCATGAGTTAGGACATGCACATTTATTGGTGCATGTAACAAATCCAAATGATATGATGTATGGTTTTGAACAAGTTCATCCAACCCCTTTCAATTTAAGGCGAATTAACCTCGCCTCTGATGTAAACGCCAAAAATGGGGGAGATGATGTAATTAATCATAGTCTAAATACAGCTCATGGAAGTTGTATTCCTATCGCAAATATTGTGCTGTTGCCTCCTTGTGTTGCTAATGCTGTAGAGGACGAATACCTAAATGGTTCTCTAAAAGTTTACCCAAATCCATTTAGTAATGTGCTAAAAATAGAATTAGCTGAAGGCATTATCTTAAGTACTGAGCTAACAAACTTGCTTGGGCAAACAATATTTAAGCAAAATTTGCCACGTATAACTAACGAAGCAGAGATAAATGTTAATGGAGTTAATAAGGGTATATATATACTGAACGTGCATACTAATAAACATGATTACATTGTCAAATTAATAAAACAATGAAAAAAATCATCACGATTTCTTTTATTATTTTTATTTTGGCTTCATGTTTTTGTATAAAAGAAACAAAATCCGTTTATATAAAAGAAAAAAACATGACACCATGCGACAGTTTAAGCAATTTTTTGGTTGAAAACTGGCATCATAATGATAGCCTTAATACATATACTTACAATAAAATGATTTTTGAGGAAATGCAGGTATATGAAGGCTATAAAGGCAAGTATTGGAATTGTATGAAAAACTTAACGCAAAAGTCTCTAATTGCTTTGTTTGGATTACCCAACCAAAGCCGTAAAGATGAATTGTGGTATTATTTCAATCAAAAATGCTATGATGGAATGAAAGATGGTTGTATGTTTATCTCTTTTCATTTTGGCAGAGATAGCCTATTTGAGCAGTCAGTCATTACATCTGTCAAGAAAATGCAATAGGGTTATAAGAGTTTAGGCGAGTAATTTCTGTACTTATCAAAAAGTTCAAAAACTAACTGCCTAAGCCCTCCGCACAGGCGGCACACAGGCAACCAGCCCACAAATCCACGCTTCTTGCCAGTGTGCCGCCTTTTGCCAATCCTCCTGTGTAGTTAAAAAAATAAAATAAAGGTGCATAACAAAGAGATTGCCGTAAATTTTCGCTACCCGAACCCGCAAGGCAAATAGCGCAGCGAAAAATCGGCAATCTTAGGCGTTATGCACCATGAAGGGATAAGCTAAACCCAACAAACTTAGCGTATCCCCAGCCGCACAAAAAACAACCAATGCCCTGCGCACAAATCCACGCTCCGCATCCGTTGTTTTTTGCAGCCGCACGCAGAAATGGTAAAGCAGGACGTAGAAAACCCCGCCCACCCAAAAAAAGATTTCTCTTTAACTTTCAAATATTTTTCTTTAATTTTACATTTCTAAGAACCAAACAATGAAAACAATTTCATTTTTGCTGTGCTTGCTCTCGGCACACACGCTTCTACAAGGGCAAATGAACTATTGGGTACTGCCGCCTAACAAGGTAACAGTAAATGTGGCAAGCCCGACTTCTGCCAATCTTACAAATCCTGCTATATCTGCAAACCAATATGTCGCAGCAAATGGAACGTATGATGAGAATGGCAATTTGCTTTTTTACATTATAGACAGAGAAGTTTATGATGCAGCTTCTAATTGGGTTGGGCAGCTTAATTACCATGATAATGGCACTACAAATTATGCTTTCATTGGAAAGGAAATCGCAATTGTGCCTATTCCTGGTACTTGTAAGCAGTTTTATGCTATCTACACCTTGTCTGCTGTTTTCTTAGGAACGGCAGTAGTTGCCACAAAAATCAATTGTGATTCGGGAAGCCCTGTGGTAGATAATGGTGGAGTTGCTGCGGGTAACTGCTCCAATCCTTATGGGTTTAATTGTTCACTTGTAGACTTTTTGAACGGGAACTGGAGTGCAATAGCTGTTTCTAAATGTGTGAATGTGAACAATGTAAATACCCGTTACTTGTTTGCAGTAGGGTATAATGGGCTTCGCCGTTATGCTATTACGAATAGCGGAATTGGTGCAGGACTTGTGCTTGCCGACGCAACTACGCATCCCTCCATTTTTTATGGCGGGACTCTGTCTCAGACGATAGAACTCGAGCTATCTCAAGATGGAACAAGGCTAGCGTGGGGAAGATATGGGCAGAAAGAAGTTTGCGTAGCTGCGCTTAATAGTACGTATTCACTAAGTTCATTGAATATTTACAATGGATTGCCAAATGGAGGCATAAATAGTATAGAATTTGACCCAACAAACATAAATAAAATTTTTGTTGCAAGTACAAGCGGGATATACAATTATGACTACCAAAACTCTATTTATACCACTATAACTACAAATGCAGCCTATCAAAGCACACAAATAGAAAGAGCAAAGAATGGCAAAATGTATATTGTCAATAGTACAACGGATAAATTGTGTTATTTTACACCAGGGAATGCAAGCATTGCGGGGACAAATATTATTATGTATGGGGATGGCGTTTCGGGTCCTATAATTCCTGGTTATCATTCGTTGCCTGAACAAATAGACGGAGACAACTATGACTGGTTCTTAGGAACTGGTAATGCGGTGGCTAGTTTTAAGATAAATGGTAGTGCGGTTTCTTCTACAACGGCTTCTTTTACCCCTTTTTATCATTGCTATAACATGTTACTTACGGATTTTGTAAATGCAGCAAATACGCTGTATCGTTACGAAATCTATACCTATCCTGGCAATCTTTTGGCGACAAGTAGTTGTACGACTTGGTTAACTGCTGCACAAGTACAAACAAATCTTAAACTGTTCTGCAACAGCTATTTAAGTACTGCTACAGGCAAGCATAAAATACGTTTGTATGCAAAAAATGATTGCAAAGAGGTATTTACAGACAGATATATAGAAATGTTTGGTAATCCTGGTGGGGTAGGGAGTGTGGCTGCTACTGTCAATAATGGGATTGGTGGTACTGCAAATAGTAAAAATCTTGCAGCACCCACATTAACAGGCAACCAAGGTGGTACATTTAATGTTGGTGGAAATATTAATCAAATTTCTATGGACAAAGTATGCGTAAAAATAGAAGAACTTATGCCTAATGGGGAAGAGCCAGGGGTTCCAGGTTTTGTTACTATCTATGATGTTTGCACCGACTATGTAAATGGGGTTACACAACTGAATGCGGTTAGCTTAAATGGCTTGCAATGCAACCCTGTAACGGGGGCTTGTATTATAGGGCAGAATTATTTTGTTCCCAAAGATGGAATTAAATTTAGAATTACTGCTACCGTTTCTAATGAGTGTAGCACTTCCTCTGATTGGGGCTATTTTAAACCTGACCCTATTTATTATCGTGCAGGAAATATAGCAGATGAAACCTCTTTTTTGGTAAGCCCCAATCCTTTTACAGACATGATAGGGATTGAAATACTTGCCCCAAATGGGGTAGAAACGGTAACTTTTAGGGTTTTTGATATGTCAGGTAGAAATGTTGGAAATGAAAGATTTAGTGCAAAAAATAGTGGACAAAATACCTTTGAATGGAATGGGAGCTACCTTTCTACAGGGCTTTACACCTATATTTTACAAGTAGGAAATGAGCAATATAGAGGCAAAATAGTAAAAGTTAATCCATAATATTTATACTCAAAAAGTAGGGGAAAGAGAGAAATCTTCTTTTCCCTACCCATATTTATAAACAATGAAAAGAATAGGGCTGCTTGCAATAATTATTATGTCATTAAATAAAGGGTTTTCTCAAAATAATCTTGTGCCGAATCCCAGTTTTGAGGAGTACATAGCATGTCCAACTCAATTAAGTTCCGTTTCTCAATACATTGATATAAACCAAATTGTTAAAAATTGGTTGCGCCCAAATTGGGGAACTACTGATTATTTTAATGCTTGTGCAGCTCCTCAAACAGATGTATTTGTTCCCAATAATAGATTTGGTGACCAAATGCCTAAAATGGGTAGCGCATATGCCGGGATATTTGTATTTGCAAATGAATATTTTCCGATTGAAGATTCTTTAACCCAACAAAATAGCAGAGAATATGTACAAGTGCAACTAACCGAAAAATTGAAAAAGGATAAACCCTATTGCGTGGAATTTTATGTAAGCGCAACATATGACACAAGTTATAAAGATTATGGATATTTTTATGCTACAGACGATATTGGCATGTATTTTTCAAAAGACAGAATAACCCAATTTGGGGGTAATGACGGTTTTTTATTACAAGTAACTCCTCAAATTGCGAATAACGAAGGAAATATGTTAGCTGATTCTGAAGAATGGATGTTGATAAAAGGCACTTATATAGCACAAGGAGGAGAAGAATGGATAACCATAGGTAATTATAAGGCGGATAACCAAACGAGTTTATATTTAATGTATGAAGATACGAGTCATTTAGCCTCATCTCCGAATGTTTGGGTTTCCTACTATTATATAGATGATGTTTCTGTAAGGGAAATAACAGCCCTTCATAATCCTCAAAATGACACATTTGTATGTGAAAATCAGTCATTTAGCAAAGAACTTATGGCAGAAATTGGCAGTTTATATTACCACTGGAGTACAGGAGATACCACTCAAAAAATAAGTATATATAACGCAGGAATATATTGGTACACAGCAGATTATGGCTGCGGAGAGGTTACAGATACGATACATATAAATCCGATTTATATGCCTGAAATGAACTTAGGAAATGATATAAGTCAATGCGAAAACCTGCCTCAAATCAGTTTGCAAGGCTCAGAAGGCTTTAGCCACTATCTTTGGAACAATGGCGATACAACTCAAAGTACTACGATTGCTCAAAGTGGCATTTATTATGTTACAGGAAGCCATATTTGTGGCACAAAAACAGATACAATACAAGTTAACTATTTTCCTATTCCTAACTTACCACAAGTCAAAGATACTTCTTATTGTGAAAATGAAAACGCAATTCCTTTACAAGCAATCGGAACTAATCTATTGTGGTACAATAGTTTATCTGATAATATAGGGGATACAATTCCCCCTATTCCTGCTACAAATTCGTCTGGAATATATGACTATTATGTAACGCAAACGAAACATAATTGCGAGAGTGAAAAAGCAAAAATAACCGTAAAAATTGCAGCTTTGCCCCAATTCAGCTTGCCTAATACTTACAATATGTGCGAAAATGACAAGGTAGAAATAGGAATTACGCCGCAAGAAAATTGCCTTTATTCATGGAATACAAATGAAAAAACGCCCACTATTCAAATTCATGAAGCAGGGATTTACGAATTATTTGCGACTAATAATTGTGGCGTATTTTCACAAGAAACAAGTATAAAGGCATATAATTGTGATTTATGTATAATAATTCCCAATGCGTTCAGTCCAAACTTTGATGGAAACAATGACACATTTTTTCCTGTAATACGCTGTCCATTGATAGATTATACCTTTATTATTTTTGACAGATGGGGCAGAAAAATTGTAGAAACAAATGACCCAAATTATGAATGGAACGGCACAAATAAGGGGCAAAATGCACCTGAAGGCGTTTATACTTATCGCATATTTTATACCAATCCACTCAATAAGATAAGCCAGAATATTGGTGGTACAATTACGCTCATAAGATAAAAATATGGAAAATATACACTGTTTAAGCCCTCCGCACAGGCGGCACACAGGCAACCCGCCGCACAAATCCACGCTTCTTGCCAGTGTGCCACCTTTTGCCAACCCTCCAGTGTCGTTAAAAAAATAAAATAAAGGTGCATAACAAAGGTGCTAATGACAAGTGGGCGAATCGAAGCTCAAAGCCAATGCG
>JAYUZN010000764.1:0-2290 GCA_043751755.1 Bacteroidota bacterium
AAACGTCAATTTTCAAGCTATGCTTTTTCTACAAAATTTGGGGGAAAAGACTTTTATCGTAATGAAATGGAGATAAAACCCTTTTCCCCCAAATTTTGACTAACCAAAGTGCTTGACAACTAATGCTTTAAGTCGTGGCAGAGAACGACCGATATTGCTTGCAGGCGGGGCAGTGTGTCGGGTTTGCGCTTGGATTCGCCCCGCTTGGCAGCAATATTTTTGTTAGCAGCATCTTTATTTATTTTATTCGTTTTCAAGGCTTTTCTTAATCTCTAACACATAATCAACTGTAACATTAAAATCCTCAGCAATTTCTTCAATTTCTAATTTGCCGCGCAAAATAGCCTTTTTCATCTGTTTTAAATCTGCTTCTTTTGCTGCTGCTTGTTCATACAATTCCCTCGTTTCTTTTTCCATTTCATCAAATTTCTGCTGCGCCCTTTCTTCGGGGCTAAGATTCTCCACGTCTATCAAATCAGCAGCCTTAGCAATGCCTGGGTTTTGTCGATTGATAGAGGGTGTTTTTGGGTGATTAATGGATTCATAAATTAAATCTAACCAATCTCGAATGTCTTTCGACGTATCAGGATTTCTATGGTTGGGATTTAAAGCGATTAACTTGTGAGGAAATAAGTCAACAGCTGCCTTACTTGAATCTTCTGTATGTAAAGTAGTTACTAACATTTCTTGGTTCAAAACATTGCCCGCTAAATCTTTTGGAATCTCATATGGTCTTGTCATCACAAGTATCAAATATACACTGCGTTCTATTTTATACGTCTTTGCATTCTTTTGTTGTTCGGCAAGCAGCATCAAAAAATAGTGCAAAAATCTATCAAAACTATGGTCATACTGCACTTTTTGCAACTCTATAACCATTCTTTTGTCAGTAGTTTCTGTAAAAATATCTAACTCAAAAGCAATCTGCCCAACTTTTGGCTCAAATTGCTTTTCCGTTTCAATTTCAGATACACTTACCTTAAAACCTAATATATCTTGGATAAACTGCTCAAAAACCAGTTTATTCGTAAAAGCCTTCTTAAAAATTGTTCCGTTATCTAAATTTGCTAACATAATTGAAAGTATTAAAATTGAGCCACAAAGATACGAAACATCCTCTATTCTTTCACAAACTTTTGCAAATATTAGCCTTCTTTTCCCACAATTTTTACTAAATACATCCCTTTTGCTAAACTTGACACCTCAATACCCGTAGTTAGGTTGCTTGTTTCCAATGCCTTTTGCAAAACGCTTTTTCCTGTAAAATCGATTATTTCGACTCTTTCGGGCTGCATTGTATTCCATTCAATTTGTAACATTTCATTTGCAGGGTTTGGGAATAGCTTTATAGCATCTTGCATTTTGTCTTCGATTGCGGTTGTCCAACAATGTTGGTTATACATATCCAGAATTTCTTGTGCAGTTAAGGGGCGATTGTAAATAACTACGTCATCTATATCTGCATTAGCATGATATAGAGCTGGAGTACTATTAGGATTAGGCATTTCTCCTATGAATAAGTTTTGGGTATTAATCGGGATATTAAAGGTAGGAACAGCTTGCGAATTTTTCAAGGTTGCATTTACATAAATCTTATAGATGTTTTTATCAAATGTTCCCACAACAAAATACCAATTATTAAGTGCATAGTTATCAACTGTCGAAACTCCAGACACAATGTTATTGGTTTCGTCTATACCAAAAATAAAACCCAAAATCCCGCTAATACCAGGATTACACCCTACCGTATCAATAAACATCAATTGAAAATGCCCAGCTTGATGGTCATGACCTTTACTAACGATAAAACTTGCTCTACAAACATCCACATAATTCAACGCTTTGGGTTTTACCCAAGCACAAATCGAAAGCCCATTGGAAACTTCCAATCCTTGACAATGCGCAATCTCAATATAATCGCTTACGCCATCAAAACTCATAGCCCTATTTGCCATATTGCAAGAATTGGTGGTAGATAATGCCCCGTTATTCGTCCCATTATTCATGCAAATTGCGGAGTCTGCGTCAGCGTTTCCGTCTAAGGCGTAATAAGCGACAAGCCCGTTTTGGGGAATAATTTGTGCAAAAGCAAAATTCATAAGGCATAAAATGCCAAGCCCGAATTTGAGTAAATTTGTTTTCATTTTATTGAATTGTTTAAATTGTGAACTATTTTAAATTTGCATTGCTGCTAACGCCAAGTGCTAATGCAGGCGGCGGAGCATTGGCATTGTGCTTGGATTCGCCGCTTGACATTAGCACCTTTGTTCCCTGCCTTTATTTTTTTTCC
>JAYUZN010000765.1:0-14852 GCA_043751755.1 Bacteroidota bacterium
CATTTTTTTTCTTTATAAACATTAGCCTATCTTTATTGGGGCAATTCAATCAAAAATACGGGTTCGACTATCCTGCAGCTGTCATTCAAGGGATTGTAAGCAGCGGGGATTCTATCATTATTTCGGGCTTTGTTGCCGCGCCTTTCCATCCTTACCCTAATCGGAGTTTTATTGGGGTAGCTAATCAAATAGGAGAGATTCAGCATTTTCAAATTTTGGATACTTCAAACAAAGATTATTGGATATATCCTGCGTCTTTGACTAAATCTAACTATGGAAACTATTATTTTGCAAGTGGCATTTATATTGAAAAATATACGCAATTTTTGGGACATATTAGGGCTTTTGTTTGGAAAATAGACAATAATTTAGACACAATTTATACAAGACATTATTTTCCTATGAATATAACTGATGGCTTAGTACTAGATAACCATGTGGAATATAATAGAGACACACTATTTTTATTATGTTCTCTTGATAAATATGATAATCAAGGCAATTTTTATGATGATGATTTGCTTGTTATTGTAGCTGATTCACTAGGAAATGAGCAATTACGAAAACACTTTGTAGATAATACATACAGACATTCAGGCTGGTCTGTAGAAAAGTGTAATGCAGGGATATTGGCAGCAAGTTCAAAAGTGCGGAAGTTTCACGATAATGTAAGCGGACTATGGAAGTATGAATCTTGCCCTAATCTATTGTTATTCAACTCAAAAGGAGAAATCATAAAGTCCTATAATACGCCTTCTTTGGATTACAGAAGTAGTTTATGGGCTACTGCTACTCAAGATGGGGGCTATATTTTTTGCGGCGGGAAATTGTATAATGTTCACGACCCTACCAGCGCACCCAGCCAAACTGAGCAGTTCAGCAAAGGGTATATAGAAAAATTAAATGCTAATTTCTATAAGGTGTGGGGGCGGTCTTTTGGCGATTCTACGTATGTAAGCGGATTTAGTAAAATCATAGAAGCCCATAATGGGGATTATATCGCTGTTGGTAGAGATAAAGCGGTTTATCAAACAGTAGGGGTAGATACTACCTTTATAGATAGTGCCATGGGGGTAGGGTGGGTAGTGCGGGTTTCTGATAATGGCTCTAAGATATGGGAAAGATGGTACAAAGTTGTATATGGAAGTAATTCTGATAATCGTTTGGGAGATATATACGAACAAGCAGATGGCAGCCTTGTTATGTCAGGCGTAGCTTATGATGATGTGCCTTCTCCTATTACTACGTATGCGTGGCTTGTCAAAACCGACTCCTTCGGCTGCCTTGTCCCCGGCTGCGAAACTGTAGGCATAGCTCCCTCCGCCGATATAGCCGACCATATAAAACTCTATCCGAATCCTGCGCAAAGCGAGCTATATCTCTATTTTCATACCGAAAAGCAGCCCACAGGCACAAGTTTTCGTATATGGGATATTCAAGGGCAAGAAATGATAGCCGAAACGCCGCTTCTCAACAGCACTACGCATATCTTGCGGGTACGGGATTGGGCAAAAGGGATATATTTTGTGGAGATAAGGGACAAAGAGGGGAATGTTTACACCGAAAAATTTGTCAAAGAATGAAAACGATTAAGACTATAAAAAAATAGCACAAAAAAATACCATAATATTTACCACAAATACCATGAACAAAATTTATTTTTTTCTCATTTCTATCGCTTGTTTTACCTCCTATATTCAAGCTCAAAGTTGGACTCCTATCAAGTATGGCGAAGTCTATAACTACCAATTTTCTGATTCTCAAACCATTAGCCATACTATTTGGATAGATAGCATCGCTATGCAAAGCGGAAATTATCTTTCTTACCTTCACAAAGCTGTGTCAAGTCCTTGTGGGCAGGCAGCTTCACCTTTCTGCCATGTTTATTACCAAACACCGCAGTTTTTGCAACGAAAATGCATTCGCAAAAGCGATAGTTTGTTTATTCTCCAAAACCCTGAGACCTATTACATACGCCCCTTAGCTGCCATCGGCGAAACGTGGACATTTGATAGTTTGCTGCAAATTACAGCGACCGTTTCTGCCATTGATACTCAAACGGTTTTTAATGCGCTTGATACCCTCAAAACCATCACTTTGTCCAATGGCGAAATCATCAAACTATCGCATAATTGGGGGGTTTTTACCTTCCCACGGGTCGGAACAGGCAAATCTTTTCAATTAGTAGGCATACAATCACAAAAGTTGGGGCAAATTATGCCTACTTATAAAGATATATATGATTTTGAGGTCGGAGATGTATTTTGTTATGAAACTAAATATGATAATTATTCGAGCTTTATACAATCTACCACTTATTATGTTTATACGAAAAATAGAATCCTTGAAAAACAGGTATTTACTAATTCTGTGAAATATAAAATGGAGTTTCAACAAATGAAAAAAGAATTGTATCCATATGCTATTACCCATTATCCTATTCAAATTTCTTATGTTATATATCCTCAAAATAGCCCTGAAAATGATTTTTTGACAAATTATATCCCTAATACTTTCTATTTGAACCAAGGCTTTTTCCCTAATGGAATTGAAGGCATAAAAGCGATTTCAAAAAGAAATGGAAAAACGTCTTTATTTAGCACTGCACATTCTATTTCAGATATGCCCTATTATCAATACGCAAATGTAGATACCATAGAAGCTTTTACTTCGGGCGAATATGGGCATATAGAAACCTATCATTTTACGACTACTTTGGGCTTAGTAGCTCAAATGACAAAAGATTTTGGAATGGATATGAATGGCAACCCTACGAGCAATACCAGCACGAGCACCTTGACCTCTTATATCAAAGGGCAAGATACTATAGGGGAAATCTGTCCTGATTGGTTGTTTACAGCAACAGAAATCCCCTTTTCAGGAAAATCTCATCTCTATCCCAATCCTGCAAGTGATAGGCTTTTTCTCTACTACAACAACCCTCAATACAAAAACTTCGTTTTTGCTATTACAGACCTCACAGGCAGGGAAGTTGTGCCGAATACGCCTTTGCAAAGTAGCACGACTTACGAGATTGTGGTACGGGACTGGGCGAAGGGAATGTACTTTGTACGAGTGTTTGATACAGAAGGGCAGAATGTTTACACCGAAAAATTTGTAAAAGAATGAAAATGATTGTCTTTTTCCTGTTGTTTCCTTATATTTTGCTTGCACAAAATCCCAATTTTGCGCAGATTTTTGGGCAGAAATACAAGGCTGCTCTCACTTTTACGCAACAATATCATAACACAATCTATCAAGGTTTGAAGGGATATGGCATTGAGCCGCATGTTGGACTTTCCATTGTTTTTCCAGAATTGATGCGCTACAATCCTACGCAAGATGCCGCAGAAACGATGGGAAATCGGCTCTTATATGCCAACTTTGGCGCAGAATATAGCAATTTTTCGATAGGTTGCTTCCAAATGAAGCCTACTTTTGTGGAGCAATTGGAAAAAGACGTGCGTCAAAAGGCAGAATTAGCCATTTTTCTGCCAATTGCCCAATATAAAAGTACTGATATTGTCGAAATTCGCAAGGAAAGACTTGAAAGGCTCTCGCAATTGGCGTGGCAGGTCAAATATTTAGCCTGTTTTTTGACAATTATCCAACATAAGTTCCCTTTATCGGATAAATCTATGCTCGAAAAGGTCAAATTTTATGCAACAGCTTATAATAGAGGTTTTCTCGAATCAGAAAATGGAATTTCCCCCCCAATTTATTCCGTTTTTCGTGCTTGCACGAAAAACAAGAGAGGGAGCGGGGCATGTTTTTCCTATAAATATCGCGTCCCTCCGGGACTATAAAATCATCAACTTATTGATGTTTCATTCCTAAGACAAAGATTGGCAAGTTTTGAATCTATGATAGCAGGCACATTGAAATTGGCAGAAAACCGTATAAAAAGGCAGTATCCGCATTTTACCTATCCGCAAATTCGGGGAGAAATGTTCAGAGAGATGTATAGAAATGATTTTTTGCCCGAAAAATTGGCGGAGATTGCAGCGCAAATTGAGGCATTTTGGGAAAAACAGCTTTTAAGTAGTTGAGAGTTGAAAGTTGAAAGTTGAGAGTTGAGAGTTGAAAATTGAAAATTAGCATAAGTACCTAATAATCAATTATTTACTGTTTAAATATTTATTTATTTATTGCTAATTTGTACTTATAGCCACGAATTGCACGAATTAGGGCTGTTATACTTTGAAAGAGGTAAATTTCCTGTAAACATATCATTTCTTGGAGAAATGATATGTTTACAAGAAAATGGGTACTTACTCTATCACTACTTTCTGAATCACCTGCCCTTCTTCCGTAGTAACCTGAATGACATAAACCCCTGCTGCCCAAGTACTTGCATCAACTTCGAGGTCTTGAACCGCCGAAGTAGGCAGAATATCTTGTTTGACCAATACCTGCCCAATCTCATTGATTATCCGCAATTCTGCAAAGCGTTTGCCATACAATTGGAACGAAATATGGAACATATCTTCCGTAACAAGCGTAGGATAAGTATTGAGGTACAATATCTCGTCCATGTTTTGCACTTTGAGTTCCACAATGTCGCTTTGCATAGACGTGCCATCAATGTCTATCATATTCAGACGGTAGTAAACATGTGCTATATTAGCTGCGCCAATGCCTCTATCTATCGTGCCATAGAAGGATTTTTCGCTGCTATTGCCTTTTGCAGGAATGTTTTTTCCTACGATTTCATTGAAATTTACGCCGTCAAAAGAGCGCGTAACTTGGAAATACGCACTGTTATCTTCCTGACTTGTACTCCAACTAATCCAGCCATCATTTGCCACTAACACCGCTTTGAGGTCTAACAATATCACAGGCAAAACTACCCCACTTCTCAAATACCCTGCATCTACAAATCTACGATTTTCGCCCGGTAACAAGGTCGTCAATAAAGGCGTGAACCCTTTAAGACTTGGCGTAGCTGCGGATTGATAGTTATAAACGTCACTGTCTATAGAGTCATTTGTGCCGATATTTTGGTAAGTCCAACTGCGACTAAACACCGTATCAAACGATACATAATATCTGATGTCTGGCGTAAGATTGGTAAATAAATAATATCCGCCATCTGTAGTAAGTTGAGTGCCAACTACTTGATTGCTTTCATTGTACAATGTTACCAATACATCAAATATCCCAAATTCCCCTGCCGTTTGCAAGCCGTCCGAATTGTCATCGGAGAACGCACGTCCGCCCAAAGTAGCCGTAGGCACAATTCCTGCATCTGGGCCTTGATTGCGTATGCCACCCACAACGGTTACATTTCCTGCCGAACCCGAAATAAAGTTGGTAACATCACTGTCTATGCTGTCATCTCCGCCCACATTCGGCGTAGTGAACACAGCATTTGGTGGCAAAGTCGTAAAGCGAACTTCATATACACCTGGCAAGAGGTTTTCAAACAAATACACGCCATTTGCATCTGTAACAGTCGTTCCCACCACATTTCCCCCATTGTCGTACAAAGTAACTGTAACCCCCGGCACAGGTTTTTCCCCTGCATCTTGCAAGCCGTCTCGGTCTCTATCAAACCAAGTATTGCCTGTAAGCGAAGTAGGCTGTTTCGTAACAATGCCTGCATCATAGCTCAAATTTACCTCGCCCGCAGTCAAAGCCGCTACCGAAATACGCCCAGTTATGGCATCAACGTCACTGTCTATGTCGTCATTTGCCCCTGCATTTTGTAGGGTAAACTCTGTTCCCAAAGGCAGCGTAGAAAACCCTAATTCATACGGCACTCCTGCTGGCACATTTACAAAGAAATAAAATCCTTGCTCATTTGTAACAGTGCTACCCAAAGGATTGCCAAGTAGGTCATATAAAGTAACCGTTATGCCCGAAAGTCCCGTTTCATTTGCCTCTTGAATGCCATTTCTGTTGAGGTCATTCCACACATAATCGCCAAGTGCCGCACGAGTAGAAACAATACCTGCATCTATATTGCTTATATTTTGCCCCAAAGCCAACACAATACTATCCGTTACGCCTGTCAAAGGATCCACATCACTGTCTATATTCGGAAGGCTGCCATTTCCTTTTGGCACAAACGACAACCCTGCGGGAAGGCTGGCAAACTGTACAACATAATTTCCTGCGGGCAAACCTGCAAAGAGATAAAAGCCTGTTTCATCGGTTGTAACCGTTCTAAGGAAATTACTAAACGTATCAAATAAATTAACACTTATACCAGGTACGCCCACTTCTTCGGGGTCTTGAATGCCATTTGCAATGACATCAAACCATACAAAGTCGCCGATGCTGCCCAAAGGTGCGGGGTTAAAAATCCCTGCATCTATGTCTAAACGGGTTTCTCCTGCACCCAACACAATCGGGGCAATCGTAACGCCTGTAGCTCCTACATCAGAATCCTTTGTATTGTCCGCACCTTGTTGTGGCAGGGTAAACACAAAACCACTTGGGAGTTTGGAGAAAGTAACATTATAAGTGTCTGCCTCCAACCCATTGAAAATATAATAGCCTCTTGCATCTGTACGGGTGCTGTCTGTGAAAGTGCCGCTGTCATTTTTGAGCAAAACTAAGACATTTCCCACGCCCGGCTCGCCAGCTTCTTGTATGCCATTTTGGTTCAAATCTATCCATACAAAATTGCCAATACTGCCTTTTCCCACATTGCCTGGCGCAGGATAAATCCCCGCATCAACCGTTAGGTTTATTTCAGCATTCGCAAGACTTATCGTACCTGTAATGCCTGTACTTGCATTCGGATTACTGTCTGTTCCATCTGCCAAAATGCTGCCTTGTGTTGTAAACACTGTATTTGTCGGCAAATTAAAGAAATGAACCTGATAATTTCCTGCTGCAAGGTCGGTAAATAAATAAAACCCTTCGCCATTTGTGGCTTTGATGTCTATGACTATATTCGTAGTTGCGTCTATCAATTCTACAGAAACACCTGGTACGCCTGCCTCATTTGCTTGTTGAATGCCATCTTTATTGACATCATACCACACAAAATCCCCAAGTTGCGCAGTTCCGGGAGGGCTAATGAGGTATAAACCTGCATCTATGTACGTTATAATATCCCCTGCATTTACAATAAATGAAGCCGTAAAGCCTGAAAGGTCGGCATCACTGTCCAAGTCTTCATTTCCGCCTGCATCTCGCAAAGTATAAGTATAAGCAGAACTTGCCACGAATTGAACGCTATATGCTCCTGGCGCAACATTGGAAAAGGCATAATAGCCAAAAATATTGGTGATAGAAGTCGCAATTAAATTGAAACTTGCATCATACAAAAAGACCCTTACATTGGCAATTCCCGGCTCATTCGCCTCTTGTATGCCATTCTGATTCAAGTCATTCCAAACAAAATCGCCCACAGAAGCCGTATTTGGCGCACCTACCACAATCCCTGCGTCCCAAGTCAAATCCTCTTGTCCCGCCGTCAAATTGATGATACCTGTTGTACCTGTCGAAACATTGACATCACTGTCTTTCTCATCACTTCCTGCATCACGCAAGGTAAACGCATAGCCCAAAGGCGGCGTTACTTGTATCAAATAATCGCCTGCGGGCAAATCCGTAAAATAATATTCGCCATTAGCATTGGTAAAAGTGCTTCTCACAATATTGCCGCTGATATCCAACAGGCTTACTGCCACATTTGCCACGCCTACTTCGCCAGGGTCTTGCAAGCCATTTTCATTCGCATCAAGCCAGACTCTATTGCCCAAAGAAGCCGTTATCGGCTGTTGAAAAATAAGCCCTGCATCTTTATCCGTAAGGTTATCCAAGGGCAAAACCGTAAAAACAGTCGTCCTACCCGTCAAAGGATTTGGGTCGCTGTCATTGATAGGCGTACCTGCATTTTGAAGGGTAAACACATATTCCACAGGCTTTCCAAACTGAATATAATAATTGCCAGGTATTACATTATCAAATAGATACGCCCCAAAAGCATCTGTTACAGTCGTAGCCACAAGGTTTCCGCCTTCTCCATACAAAGACACAGCAACCCCTGCAATGCCCGGCTCTCCTGCATCTTGAATGCCATCTTTATTCAAATCATTCCACACAAAATCGCCCACAGAGGCACAAATCGGCTTGCAATATATATAACGTACCCGCAATTCTACCCGCCCATACGTCAAAATGAGGCGATAGGTATTGCCCGAAGAAACCGAAATGGAGTTTGCAATGCCATTTACCAAATAATCGAGGTTACCATTTCCGATAAAAGCAGCCAAATTTCCGCCATCTGTAAAAGAAGTATCTTTAAAAAAGTCACCTAATAACAGCGAATCGCTCACATAATCTGTACCCGAAAAATCTACCCCATCATTAGCAGTAAGCGGAAAATTGCTCAACAAAGTATCTGCAGCAACCACAGAATTTCCCCCTGACAACAAGCCTGGTCCCGTCATATAAGTCGTATCAAAGAAAGACAGGCTAATAGTACGTGGCACAGTATTCAGGTTTTCAAAGGCATAAGACATGGTTAAAACTAACCTGTTTTCCAATTCTACCCGTTTCAAAGTCCCTAAATTTGGGTCAAATTGAGGCAGACTCAACGGCTCATCTACGACATCAAAGGTGAGTTGTGGCGAAACAACCACATACTCCTCCACAAATTGCGATTCACAAGGGCTTGCGCAGATAGGTTGCAAATAATTGTAGCCCGCATCTAAGCCCAAATTATCCACGCCATTTGCCAAATTAATGACCGCAGAAACGCCTGTAAAGCGATTGGGATTATTTTTTGTGGCAGGAGGCGTAAGAAACAGTTTTCCATTTTGAACAGGAAATTTAACAAAATACTTTCCTGCGGGCGTGTTTGAAAAGCCATAAAAACCCGGATTTCCTGCAAGGTCATTTGAGGTCATTTGCTGCGAAATAAACACGTCATCGCCACCGCCATAGACCTCATCTGTTCCAGGACTCCAGAGTTGAATGTTCAACCCATTGAGACCCGCAGCAAAGCCTTCGTCCTGTACGCCATTGTTATTCAAGTCTTTGAATATCCTATTGCCAATAGTAGCTTGCCCTTGTGCTTGTACAAAAGGCAAAAATAGGGGCAGACAGAGTGCCATACGCACGATTTGAGAAAGGCTGTTTTTGCCGCAAAATGGCACAATGCGGCTAAAAAATGATTGGTTGATTAAACTGTACAGTAAATTCATATTTGAAAGACATTGATTGAGTAGTTATCGTTAAAGTATTAGGAAGAGGGACTTCTATCCTCCTTCTGAAATTGGTATAAATGGTTGTAAAACGGGATAAACACTAAATTTTCTGTAAAAATATTACATACTTATAACTTTTGCAAATTTTTTTGCTTTTTTTTTAAAATTTTTTTCAAAAATATATTTATTTTTCATAAATATTCAATATTAGTTTTTTTCATAAATGGTAAATATGTGTTTTTATAGATTGATTATCAGTTTTTTACATTTATTTATTTAGCTGAAAAAAAGTTGGATAAGTCATTTTTCTTTTATTTAAAAAAAGGGAGATAAAAATAGATTCTCTGATTTTTTGATTCCGTATAAATATTAATTTTCTCACAGGCGTTTTATTCCGCCTTAAAAATACTAAAAGGCTTTTTTTCTTACGTGCATCCATGCTCTTTTTTGCCGAAAAAAGCCTATCTTTGTGCGTAGATTCTTTTTCATTAAAATTTATGCCACTTCCGGAACAACATTTCAACAATATATACGAAATCATACAAACGGTAAGGAACACGAAAAGAATAAAATTATCATTTACCACTAAGGCACGAAGTAAACTAAGAAAGAAAAAGTGTGGCTTAGATGTCTTCTTTTATCCTATAGCTTCGTGTTTCTTCGTGCCTTAGTGGTGAGAAAAATATCAAGTTATTTAATTTTTGTTCCTAGTGTGATTCCGTTCTGTACATTTCTTATTTCATCTGCGAAAATCTGCGTGAAACTCCCCATACAACCATGCAAGTCTCCGAACATCTTCAATTCAAACTACGCATTATGCCTGAAGACCCAGGCGTATATCGTTATTTTGACAAAAAAGGAAAACTCCTTTATATTGGCAAAGCAAAATCGCTGAAAAAGCGCGTTTCCAGCTATTTTGTAGGCATAAATAAACATTCCTACAGGATTCAACACCTTGTAGAAAATATCCATGACATAGAATATACGGTTACAAATACAGAAATTGAGGCATTGGCATTGGAAAATAACCTTATAAAACAGTATTTGCCCAAGTACAATATTTTGCTCAAAGACGGCAAGACCTACCCTTTTATTTGCATAACAAATGAGCGCTTTCCACGTGTGTTTTCGGTGCGGCAAAAAAGCGAAAATCATGCGCAATATTTCGGACCTTATGTGAATCCGGGGGCGATGTACACCATTTTGGAGTTGATTCATGGCTATATAAAGTTGCGAAATTGCAGTTTTTCTCTTTCAGAAGAAAATATAGCCGCAGGAAAGTTCAAAATTTGCTTGGAATATCAAGTAGGAAATTGTGCCGCACCTTGCGTAGCGTTGCAAAAAGAAGAAGACTATAACAAAGGAATTGAGCAGATTCGCCATATATTGAAAGGAAACCTCGCACCTGTTTTGGACAATTTGGAAGCAACTATGCAAGAAGCTGCGGCGAATTGGGAATTTGAAAAGGCAGAATTGTATCGCAAAAAGATGGAACAAGTGGTGGCATATCGCAAGAAAAATACCATTGTTTCCGAAAAATTGGGCGATTTGGAGGTTTTGACCATTCAATCCGAAGAGCAGTTAGCGATTGTAAACCATTTCAAAGTACACAATGGCAGCATTATTGAAACGCATACTTTTGAGTTCAGCAGCAAATTAGAAGAGACAGAATCCGAAATTTTGGCGGCAGCTTTGCATCAATTACGCCTCGAAACAAGCGAAATTTATTCCGAAATTGTGGTAAATGTACCGATAGAAGAAGAATTTTTGACGGAAATATATACTTTTACCTTGCCCAAAATTGGCGACAAAAAGCATCTTTTAACGCTTTCTCTCAAAAACTGCCGCACCTTGTTATCGGAAAAATTGTATTCCCAAAATTTTAGAGAAAAGAAAACACCCAATGTTATTATGATGGAAGAATTGCAGAAAGTCTTGCATCTCAAAGCCTTACCTGACCATATTGAGTGCTTCGACAACTCCAATTTTCAGGGTAGTTTTCCTGTTTCTTCGATTGTGGTATTCAAAGAGGGCAAGCCTGCGAAGAGAGATTATCGTCATTTTAATGTAAAAACGGTAGAAGGTCCGAATGATTTTGCCACGATGGAGGAGGCTGTAGAAAGGCGTTATACAAGGCAATTAGCAGAAAATCAGCCCCTTCCGAAGCTTATTATCATAGATGGGGGAAAAGGGCAGTTGAGTGCAGCCGCAAAGTCTTTGGAGAAATTGCAGCTGTTGGACAAAATCCCAATGGTAGGCATTGCCAAGCGTTTGGAGGAGATTTATTCTGTAAACGACCCGATTCCTTTGCATATAGACAAAAAAAGTCCTGCTTTGATTTTGATACAAAGATGCCGAGATGAGGCGCATCGTTTTGGCATCACGTTTCACAGAGATAAACGCAGCAAAGGCATCAATCAACGCACGCATCTCATTGAAATTGAAGGCATTGGCGAAAGTACGGCTACGGCTTTGCTCACACATTTCAAGTCTGTCAAAAAAATAAAAGCGGCGACAGAGGAGGAGATAGCGGCAGTTGTGGGCAAACACAAGGCAAAAATCGTGAAAGAAGCGGTAGAAAAGGGGGAGATATGAAAAAAATAGGTATCTTTGCTTTTCGTTATCACATATTTCCAAATGAAAACACAACCCATTGACAAACAAATCATTAAACTTGCTTTATTGGAATTGATACAATCCGATAGGAATTTTGTGCTACAAATGTTGGAGTTATTTATGCAGGAACTAAGCATTTATCAAAACCCCTTGCCGCATACAACTCAATTAAGCGTATATCAACAAAGTTTGCCACTCGAAAGACAAGAAAAGCAACTTGCTTTAACCGCTAAATATGAGCATAAAAAAGGCATAAACCCTACGGTTATTCAGGCATTGCAAGCCGAATTTGCAGATGCTCCCGCAGCCGAAGAAATGATAAAATTATTACAGAAATAAGGAAGAGCATGAAATACTTGTTGGACACAAACATTTTGTTATATTGGGTGAGAGGACAAACAAAGATAGTCAATTTGTTAGCAGAATTGCAAGCAAAAGAAAACCGTTTGTATGTTTCCATTGTTTCTGTGGCGGAAATCCTCGCTTTGGCTCATAAGTTTTCTTGGGGAAATACAAAATTAACAGCTATTGAAAGCCTATTGTCTCAACTATCCGTAATGATGATTGACGAAGTTGAATGGGCAAGAATTTACGCAGACATAGATGCTTTTAGCCAACAAAAACACCCTACTTTGTCCTTACCCGCAGGCATGAGTGCCAGAAATATGGGCAAAAATGATGTATGGATTGCTACAACTGCCACGATTTTAGCCGCAACTTTGCTTACAACAGACAAAGATTTTATGCACTTGAACGGAGTATTTTTTGAGGTGGAATGTGTTACAATATGAAGTTGTTAGGCAAAAATCGTGAAAGAGGCGGTAGAAAAAGGGAGAAATATAAAAAATAGGTATCTTTGCTTTTCGTTATCACACATTTTCAAATGAAAACACAACCCATTGACAAACAAATAATTAAACTTGCCTTATTGGAATTGATACAATCCGATAGGAATTTTGTATTACAAATGTTTGAGTTATTTATGCAGGAACCTATGTACAAAATAAAATCCAACAAGTGAGACACTTATTGGATTTCAAAACCTATGAATTATGTGGCACAAAGCACACCTATTCGATACGTCCAAAACGTTTAGGAAGGACAAAGATAGGAATTAAACCTGAAATAACCAAATCTTGGGTAAAAAATAATGTAACAGGTTTAATGACATTAAGAATTTGCGGACAAGGTTCGGCGGGTTTGCGCTACAGCCCTGCGCACAGGCAAAACCCACCGAACCTCTAATAAGGGCAGTTTCCCCCCCTTCGTAAAGTCAAACCCGCCCTTCGTAAAGCCGATTGCGCTAACCTACAAGCCCGTCCCTACCTTTGAGCCATTATCATTACCACATATTTACTTTTATCATGGCTAAGAATTGTTTTTCACTTCTCCTTGTTCTTTCGTTAATGTTCTCACTTATAATTGGGACCAACTCAATCCTGCCTAATCTACTACTGCCCCTTCTGCCGCAGCTATAGATGGGCCTACTTTCCGTTCTTATCCGCCTTCAAATGACAATTTCAGGTATTTTCCGCCTTTATATAACGTGCTAACTGCCATAGCTACGCCTTATGAAGTGCTTTCAACGGCTTGTAGAACGATTGATTATGTGGTAACGGCAAGGGATAATGCGCTCAATCAGCCTTTGACAGATAACAAAACGGTTTCTATTACAACAGATTGTAATTCAGGTCCTTTTGTCGTAACTTCGCAAGCTGCTGCTGTTACTTTTATCGCAAATGGCATCAATACTTTTACCGTAAATTGGAACGTGGCTGGCACAAATGCAGGGGCTGTAAATTGTGCAAATGTGAAAATTTCTTTATCTGATGACGGAGGCTATACTTACTGCTATGTGTTGGCAGCTTCGACCCCAAATGATGGCTCACAGACCTTTGTTGTACCGAATTTCCCTACTGTAGCGGGCAGAATCAAAGTAGAAGCCGTTGGAAATGTGTTTTATCATATAAATGCCGCTAACATTACGATACAATCTGCCTGCGCCGCCCAAATTTCGGAGATAGACAATATAAGCCCTATTTCTGCCTCACAAAACGACCCTTCTCTGGCTTTTACCCTTAACAATGCCTTTGGAACGGTCATTTCTCCTACCTTTACAGGCACGATTAGCACAGCAGATATTCCTACTAATTTTGCACCTTTTGGGGTAGGCGGAATCCCTTGCCAAGTCTATCAGCATTTATTTGCCTATTACGAATCCTATCCTTTTGAAGTAAACACTGCGGGGACTTATACTTTTAACAATACAACTCCTGCAACTCAAATTAATATGGCTATTTATGAAGGCAACTTTGACGCTGAATTATTATGCAATAACTTAATAGGCAGTTCCTTTATTGTGAGTACCTTGAATGCCTTTACAACAGTTACGCTTTCTCCGAACAAGAAATATATAGCTCTTTTTCATTCCACCGACTATAACATTAATTTACCCCTCCTTTATAATATAAGCGTAAGTATGCCCGCAGGAGCCTCATTGATTTCCGCGCCTTTATCACCTGTAGGATATTTGTATAGCTATGTTATTGTAAACACTTTGACAGGAAATATTGCAGGAATAAGCAGCAGTACCAACATAGATATGACTACTTACCCCATGGGAAGCTATCAAATCTATGGCATTTCTCATGACGCGCCGAACTTGAATCCCTATATAGGAACGAGTTTTGCCACTTTTTCCAATAGCATCTTACCCAATTTAGGGGTCTGTGGCAAATTGAGCAAGCAAAGCAAGCCTATTACGATTTTGGCTCCCCTTCCTGTAGAGATTTTGGAATTTGACGCAAATCTGCAAGGAAATGACGTTGAGATAACTTGGCAAAGCTTCAATGAAATAGCCCTTGACCATTATTTCATCGAACATGCAGAGGCGAATAGGGTTTTTGAAAAAATAACAGACCTAAAAGCCCTCAATATCGAAACCCATAATACCTATAAATGGCAGCACAAAAAAGTGGGCGCGGGCAAACATTATTACAAATTGTATGCAGTAGATATAGATGGAAAAGTGGCTTACAAAGGCATAAGAAGTGTTATGGTAGAAAAATC